>JBAXHK010000208.1:0-3645 GCA_037138935.1 Actinomycetes bacterium | reverse complement strand
AGGTTATCGGCCCGGATTAGGGCTCCGACGGCCTCGGAGGCGTGCTGCTGCTCGATGCTCGCTTCATGGCCGCGGGTTGGCCTGGACGCATCAAGATTGAGTTCTCCGGTGAACTCTTTAAGGTTATCGGGGCTGCCGGTCGTTGGTAGGTCACTGGGCTCGAGGAAACTCACTTGTTCTCTCCCGTCGTCAGGGATTCGCCAGAATCAGTGAGCGCCTTCTCATGGTGGGAGCCCAGATAGGCGTCAATAACTTCAGGGTTTTTCATGACGTCGCCCGGTGGCCCCTCGGCGATGATCTTGCCTTGGGCCATGACTATTACCCAGTCGCTGATGTCATGGACCATATCCATGTCGTGCTCAACGAAGCGCACGGTCGAGCCTTCCTCGCGAATCATCTTGATGTGCTGAAGCAGGCTCTGGGTTAAAGCTGGGTTCACACCAGCCATTGGCTCATCTAGCATGATGAGTTCAGGCTCCGACATTAAAGCGCGGGCCATCTCCAGTAACTTGCGTTGCCCGCCAGATAGTGAGCCGGCGAAATCGCCACGTTTGGCATCAAGGCTAAATCGTTTGAGCAACACATCGGCACGTTCGGTGTTCTTGGATTCCTGACCGCGCCAGAGAAAGGGGAAAATTGAAGCCCACAAATGCTCACCACGTTGGCCTTTGGCGCCTAGCAACATATTGTCGATTACCCGGAGGCGGTTCAGCGCTTTGGTGAGCTGGAAGGTGCGGACCATTCCTAGCCGCGCTACCCGATAGGGGGATAGCCGGCCCATAGATCTGCCATTGAAAGACCAGGCGCCCTCATCGGGAGAGTCGAATCCGGTTAACAGGTTGAAGAATGTGGTCTTACCGGCGCCATTGGGTCCGATGAGTGCGGTAATCGAGCCACGTTGGACTTCGACATGGGCGACGTCAACGGCTGAAAGTCCGCCAAATCGGCGCACAATTGAACTCGCAACCAAGATGGGATCAGGCTTAGGCGCGCCAGGTACTCGCGGCACCGTGGCGAGAGCCGATTGCGCCTCCAGGGCACGTTGGCCTTTAGCGGGCATCAAGGGCCAACTCTCGTTTATCACCAAAGATGCCTTGCGGTCTAAATATCATCAAGCCCATTAGACCAAGACCAACGAGGATGAATCGGATCGGGCCGACATCAGTTGGAAGCAGGAAGGTAATCCAGCCGGCATCAATCATCTGGTTCAAGAATTCACCAACGAATACCAGTAAGAACCAGAAGATGATCGCACCAACAATGGGCCCAAAGACCCGTGCTGCGCCACCGAGCAACAAAATGGTGTAGGAGAAGAACGTGACATCCGGTACAAAGTTATCGGGCTGTACCGATTGCTTCGCGATGGCCCAAACGATGCCGCCAACCGTTCCGAGTAGGCCACCTAGAATGAGAGCTTGCATTTTGTACACGTAGGCGTTCTTGCCGAGCGACACCACCGCATTTTCGTCCTCGCGGATACCCTTAACGACCCGGCCCCAGGGGCTGCGAACTAGCAGCCAAGTGGCGAGGGTGAAAATAGCAATTAACGACCAGCCGACTGTTACAACCCAAAGATCTTGGCGGGTCCAAGTCAAGAACGGCAGGTCAATATCAGCGTGGAATGGGTTTAGATCATGGAAGGCTTGACCCATTTTGCCGTTGATCCCGTTCGCGCCACCGAAAGTGTCGCGCAGGGCTATTGAGCGCACCAGCAGTCGGATGATTTCACTAGTTGCGATCGTGACGATTGCCAAGTAGTCGGCTCGAAGCCGCAGGGTGGGAATACCCAATACCAAGGCCAGTGCCACTGAAGCGAATAAGCCGATTGGGATCGCAGCCCATAGGCTGGCTCCGAAACTAATCACCACCACGCCAATGGAGTAGGCGCCAATTGCTGCGAAGGCCACCTGCCCGAAATTAAGGAGGCCGGTATAGCCGAACTGGAGGTTTAGGCCCATGGCGGCCAAGCAGTAGATGATCGCCGTGACACCTAGTGCCTGGGTGATTGATTGACCTAGGACGAATGAGAAATCCATGTGTTATCCCACCCGCTCTCGTCGACCAAGAATGCCTTGTGGTCGTACCAGCAAAATGATGATCATCAAGAACAGGGCACCCACGGTTTTCATTTCGGTGGGGATAAACAAGGTGGACAACTGCACGAACATGCCCACTACGAGTGCGCCAACAATGGCGCCATAGACGGTACCAAGCCCGCCGAGGGTGACCGCCGCGAACATAACTAAGAGTAGACGTTGGCCCATATTCCAGGTGACGTCTTGGGTTGATCCGAGATAGATACCAGCGAAGGATGCGAGACCCGCACCAAGGATCCAGACGACCGAGATGACGCGCTCTACGTCAATACCGGTGGCGGATGCCAGCGCTGGATTATCAGAAACTGCCCTGGTTGCCTTACCTATTCGCGAGCGTTGCAGCCAAAACACTGTGGCAGCGATGGCTATCGCGGCCAAAATTGCAAAAATGATCGACTTCGGGGTGATACTCACGGGCCCAAACTCCAAGCCAGATTGCCCAGCGAATTGCTGGTAACTGCGCGGGGAGCCACCAAAGAAAAGCAACAGGGTATAGCGAATGGTAATCGCCAGGCCGATAGTCACGACCATGCTCGCTATCAGGCCGGTCTTACGCCGGCGCAGGGGCTTCCAGAGGATCTTGTTCTGACCCCAACCCCACAAAAGCGCACTAATAACAACGGCGATGGGCGCCGCAATTATCAGATTCAAGCCCAACTCATTGAGCACGATCGCGGTGAATGCACCCAAGGTCAAGAGCTCGCCATGGGAGAAGTTTGTTAATCCGGTGGTACCGAAAATCAAGTTCAAACCCACCGCACCAAGGGCAATTAAAATCCCGAAGAATAGCCCGTCCACAAGTAATTGGGAGATTCGCGCCCAGGTGAATGAATTCGTTGTAGCGCTACCCCCATCGGTGCCGCTGGCGAAAGTGAAGAGCACTTTCTTATTGCCCATCAGGACTAAAATCGATCTGCTTTGGTCCTCTGCCTTGCTGAAGGTGATGCCGGTGGGCAAGGTGGCCGTATCAACGCTTAACTGGTACTTACCCCCCTTTGGGACTTCAATCCGAAAAGCTCCGTCTGCCCCTGTCAAGGCCGTCTCGGTGAAACCTTCGGCCGCCACCGTAAGGGAGACATTTGTCAGCGCAGCTCCATCGGGGCCTTTAAGGGTGCCCACTATCGCGGTGCCTTCGGCCGCCGCCGAAGGGGCAAAGGCCAGCAGCAAGCAAGCCGCGATAGCGGTAAGAAGGGCCCCGACGAAGAACCGCGGCCTATTCCGGGTGCGGATGCGGTACCCCCTAGCTTTTACCTGTTGAGCGTCCGGAGCATAACCCGATTGGCTCGCCTTGGGTGAGTTAACCACCGGATAATTTTCGAATGAGGCAAGTTAACCGCGCGGTGCACAGCAGGTGGCCGCCGTCGTCGGTAATGGTGATGCTGTAGGTCGCCACGGTCTGGCCCTCATGAAGGGGGGTGGAGACGCCGGTCACCAGGCCACTTCGCGCGCCCCGGTGGTGCGTGCACGAAAGGTCGACGCCCACCACCATGCGACCAGGGCCGGCGTGGATTGAGCCAGCGATAGAGCCCAAACTCTCAGCCAGCACCGC
>JBAXHK010000207.1:0-3656 GCA_037138935.1 Actinomycetes bacterium | reverse complement strand
TGAATTGATCGACCAGGGCCTCGCTCAGACGATAGATATCCTTGGCTCTAACAGCCAGCCCTTTCAAGGTCAAATAATTTTCCCATCCTTGATGACGCGAGCGGTTGCGACGTGTCGTTGAGCCGCGCGGTGAGACACGTATCCCTTTTTGACACGGGCCTTGGGTCCGCGCGGATGTTTGCGTAGCCGGTGAGGTTGCGCATGCGCGGCGATGTGCAGCATGGTCTGCGCCAGTTTTCGTGAGCTGAACTGCTCGTAGCCGTCCCACGTTGATGGCTCGACTGCGATCATCATGCCCGCGTAGTCGGCTTTAATCGTGATGGCGACATAGAAAGATGATATTTCGAGTTTTTCGGTGTCCAGTTGATGCTGCACGGTGATGGCACGGCTTATCAATGCCAACACATTGTAGGCCAGTATCGCCACCCCAAAGGCAAGCAGAGCCGCGCGCGGATGCCCCAAGGCCGGAATCTCGCTTTGCAGCACCGATTCGAGCCGTTGAAACATCATCTCGATGCGCCAGCGGCGGCGGTAGAGCGTTGCCAGTTCCACGGCGCTGAATTCGGATGCAGGCAGATTGGTCAGTAGGCGAATAACCATCTGCCCATCCTCGGTCGGCTTGTTCAAGCGCAACTCGATGCGCCGTAACTGCACGGGGGAGCCGTTGTCGTCATCAATGCTCACCGGTTGCTCGAAGACGGCGCCGGTGACGGTTTTGCCGATCTTTTTCGCTTTGTCCAGTTCGCGGGGGTTGGGGTTTGCGCCATGCTCGCGCACCAGAAACGAACTGCCTTGCCGATGCCAGCCACACAGGATCGACCGGGTGCAGAAGTTGCGATCAGCCATCCATAAATCCCCGATCCCAGCCGCCGCCAACAGCGGCCCCATCAGGGCGCGCTCCTGAGTGTGGCCATCCTCGCAGGGAATCATGTCGAGTACCAAGTCTTGATCCGGGTCGTAAACCACCAGGGATTGCCCCGGCAGTGCCGCGCCGCGAAATCCCCGCAGCGGTTTCAAGCGTTTCTCGCTCGCGGCCAGATGATTGCCATCGAGGATGCGCACGCGATAACCGGGCACGCTCACCAGCGGCACGGGCGACATCGCCTCGATCACTGGCGCGAGCCGCGCGGCGCTGCCCGCCACCAAGGCGCGCACCAATCCAGGCTCCGTGCCATTAACCTTGTCATACAGTGCGGTGATCGATACGGGCAGGTCAGTGGCGGCCTTTGCCGCCGCATGCAGCGAGGGCCGCAGACCCACGGCTACTATCGACATCAAATCAACCGTCGTTGAGAACAGCAATTCCCGCGTGTATTGCCGTTCACGGTGTTGCTCAAACAGTTCATCGATCCACTGCGCATCCAGTGCTCGTCCCAGTGCCAGACGCGCCATGACCGTGACGGGGCTGTGTTCGATAAACCGCGCTACGACCGCATCCAGTGCCATGATAGTCTCTCCACGTTGTTGTCAACGCTAAGAGTCTGCTTGGCACCGGCGAAAAAGTACAGCGATACTTACGGCAAGTCTTTCAATTCATTCAGATTATTAGCGGGAACCCTTGCGCTCCACCGCTTCTATTAATCACCTTGAAAGGGCTGCGTCTAAAACCCCATGTCCAGAAGGCGACGACGACGGGGAATCGCTGTCATACGTCTTCAATTTTTTGAAGTCCCATCTGTCACTACTCCGTTTTGTCTCACAGTCAGGGAAGGTCGTGGTGTATGGCGAAACCAATCAATGAAATGCGCCTAACATCGCGTTGCACACGGACGTCCATGCAACGTATGGCCTCCGGTATCCTCGATCACGTTCCACCATTGCTCGGTAAGCAGAATTTTTCTGATGTTGTCAATAACTATGCCGGGCCAAGCTCATTCAAAAAGTCGCTGCAAAATCTTCAACTATCGTTGCGGAACATTGCCGACGCACACCTTCACGTTCCTATTCAGCAGAAGGGAGTACTTCCGACAGGGCAGCAAGTAGACTTTCACAAAGATCTTGATGTATTGCTCGGTGAGATTGTGAGGACGTTGAAGTGATATGCCGGTACTGCATAATGTTTTTTGTTAAATGCGGCGAAGTGACAGTAAAAGAATCTATCCCTCCCTAATCCTGATGCCTTTCCCGGAGCAGCCATGCCCGGCCTTTTTACGCCTCAGCTCAGTATCACGATAGACCGGCGCCGCATGATTGCGGACTGCACTATCGAGACAAACATCGCGCCGCTTATTGATGGGTCGGACCGGCCATTTCCGGATGAGTTCAGGCTTGAGGCCCGTCTGGAGAACCACGATACTGTACGCCTGCGGCTGCTCTACACGTTCGATCAAAGGATTGTGCGCGCAGACCTCAATCGCACTTCCAGTATCGGAGTACGATTCAATGACAAGATTGCCTGCTCGCTCCTGAATGAGGACAAGGCTGGCGCGGACGAAATTGTGGCCGTTGTCACGCTTTTCGGTGCGAACAACGTGGTGCTGACCACGGCTCGCTCTGAAGTGCTGAGGATACACGCCATGCGCAGCGAAGGCTGATGGTTGCGCTACTGGCATCCAGCTTGGGAGCAAGTCATGATTATTCGTAAGAACCAAAAGGATTTGACGGCAGCGGAGTGGACTCAGTTCGTGAGCGCGTTTCAGCGCGTCACGAGAGGTTTTTTGCAGAACACCGGCAAGCCCACGCTCGATGATTTTGCCGATGAGCATGCAAAGGCATTCGGCAACAAGTTCATGCATCTCTGGGGCGCACACACGCATCTGGTGAACGGCGTGGTTGAGCATGCGGGATTGTACTTTCTGGCATGGCATCGCGTTTTCCTGCACGAGTTCGAAAGCCGGCTCCGGCGCGAGCAGCCCGATGTGACGTTGCCCTACTGGAACGCGGTTCAGGATGCGCTCCCTGACGAGATCAAGCGCAACAGTGCGAACGAAGGGGAAACGGTTCCGATCGGTACGGATGACGTCACAGGTTGGTCATTCCCTGATTTTTCGCAAACTAATTTCGAGGATTTTCAGCTCAATCTGGAGCTGGCCTATCACAACCCGATCCACGTGGTACTCGGCGGCAGAGTGGCCGGCGGACATGCGCCGAAAGACGTCGCGTTCTGGCTGCATCACGCTTTCGTTGACCGGCAATGGGGTCATTGGTACGAGAAACGCAATGGCACCCTGCCGTCGACCATGAGCAACCCGATATTGGGCGACAAGATTGTCAAAGGAAAGCGCGTTCAAGATGTCGTTCATACCACGCAGATTGATTCCGGCTACGACAACGGGATCGTCAGCAGTACCGATCGCAACGGACGCACCAGCGGCAGCGTGCTGCTGAGAAAGGGGCAGATACTCACGGTCAAGCTGCCAGGCGGTGATTTCTACGCGAAGATTTTTGTGTGGAGCGTCGCGGGTTCTGCGGCGACGCTCGTGCTCAAGCTGTACCCGCAGCGTTTACCCGGCGAGAAGTTGATCATGATAATCCCGGAGACCATGTTCTATCGTGTCGACACCAGCCGCATCCGCGTCCCTGCAGGGGAGGGGCATCTTCGCTTCACTGTTACGCCGAGTCAGGCGGGGAACATGGCCTACAGCGTGTCTCCCGTAAACGGTGTCGCGTTAGCGGAGTTCACAGAGATCACCGACTTCACCGGCAATGCGGGCGGC
>JBAXHK010000206.1:0-3663 GCA_037138935.1 Actinomycetes bacterium | reverse complement strand
AAACCTGGGTCTATCCGGGGCACGGCCATGACACCGATATTGGAAGCGAACGACCCCACTTAGCCACTTGGCGTGAGCGCGGCTGGTAAACATTATTGGCGCCGGCCTTGTCGATCTCGCGCGCCGAGTTAGTCGGGGGATTTGGTACGAAGGCTCGCCGCAATAGTGATGCTGAGCACCGCGACGATAAATACCAGCGAGAGCCAAACAGGTATTAGTGGAACTGGTATTTCGGTGGTTGCATGAATGGCCTCAAGAACTAACTTGACGCCGATGAACGCCAGGATAATCGCCAAGCCCTTATTCAAGTGATGTAGCTTGGCGAGGAACCCCTTGAGCAGGAAAAATAATTGGCGGAGGCCCATTAAGGCAAAGGCATTAGCGGCAAATACGAGATACGCCTCACTAGTGATCCCGAATACCGCCGGGATACTGTCTAGTGCAAAGAGCAGATCGGTGGTTCCGATGGCAATCATCACCATCGCCATCGGAGTTAGCATCCTCTTACCCGCAACTCGAACAGTTAGCGCCGTGCCATGAAACTCAGTGGTGGTCGGAAACCTCCGGCTGACGAAACGCACAAATCCATTGCCTTCAGGGTCAGGATCACCACCCTTATCCGTCCAGACCTTGTATGCCGTATAAAACAAGAAAGCACCAAAAAGGAAAAATACGCCGGTGAATCGGGCAATAAGTTCGGCACCAATGACGATAAGAACGGCGCGCAGGATCAGCGCAATTACAATTCCAACTAGCAATACTCGATGCTGGTACACGTCCGGTACCGCGAAGGCCGTCATGATGATCAAGAAGACGAAAAGGTTGTCAACACTGAGCGAATACTCGGTCAGGTATCCGGCGGTGAACTGCCCAGCGAAAGGCCACCCAAAGTAGAACCCCACGAATATCGCAAAAAGGACCGCCAAGGAGATATAGAAAACTACCCAGCGTGCCGCATCCGTTGAGCCAAAATGGTGCGGGCGTCGATCAACAACTATTAGGTCAACCGTGATGACCCCGATCAGCCCAACCACGGTCACAGCCCACAGCCACAACGGCACATCCATCAGGTAGCGTCTCTCATCCCGCGCAACTCACGCTTTAGATCGCCGACTTCATCCCGCAAACGGGCGGCGAGTTCGAAATGCAAATCGGTCGCGGCCTGATGCATCTGCTTGGTCAAATCGTCGATCAGTGAAACTAATTCGGTTTCGGGCGCACCCGCCATGCGAGAGCCCTTGCGTCTGGGTACTGACTCTTGCATGAGTGCCGCAGTGTCTGCATCCTCCCTGGCCAAAAGATCGGTTATATCAGCGATCTTCTTTCGGAGCGGTTGCGGATCAACACCATGTGATTCATTAAAGGCAACCTGAATTGCCCGTCGTCGATTGGTCTCATCGATCGCTTTTCGCATAGACGGAGTGATCTTATCCGCGTACATGTGTACCTGACCCGACACATTTCGTGCGGCTCGCCCAATCGTCTGAATCAATGAAGTTTCAGATCTCAAAAAACCCTCCTTAGCGGCATCGAGGATGGCAACAAGGGAGACTTCTGGCAGGTCTAGGCCCTCCCGCAAAAGATTGATGCCCACCAGTACATCGAAGACGCCAAGTCTTAACTCTCTGAGCAGTTCAACTCGTCGTAACGTGTCGACCTCGGAGTGGAGGTATTGCACACGAACCCCATTTTCGACCAAGTAATCAGTTAGATCCTCGGCCATTAGCTTGGTTAAAGTAGTGACCAGCACGCGTTCACTTCGAAGGGCGCGCTGTCTGATCTCATCCATCAGATCATCGATCTGCCCTTGGGTCGGCTTAACCACTACTTCCGGGTCAACTAACCCCGTGGGCCGAATCACTTGCTGCACCACGTCGCCTTCGACCTTGCCAAGCTCATATGACCCGGGGGTGGCCGACAGATATACCGTTTGGCCGATGCGCTCCGAGAACTCGGTGAACCGAAGCGGCCGGTTATCCATGGCGCTCGGAAGCCTGAATCCATGCTCCACCAGGGTGCGTTTACGGCTCATGTCGCCCTCATACATGGCACCGATCTGCGGCACTGTTACGTGCGACTCATCTATCACCATCAGAAAATCATCGGGGAAATAATCGATCAGGCAGTTAGGTGGGCTACCCGGCTCACGACCATCGATATGGCGTGAGTAGTTCTCAATACCCGCGCAACTACCAACCTGGCGCATCATTTCGATGTCATAGGTGGTTCGCATCCGCAGCCGCTGCGCCTCGAGGAGTTTTCCTTGGCCTTCAAATTCCGTAAGTCGTTGCTCCAACTCAGCTTCGATACCCGCCACCGCCCGATCCATCCGTTCCGGGCCGGCGACGTAGTGAGTTGCCGGGAATACGTAGATCTCTTGATCCTCGGTCAGGATTTCACCCGTAACCGGATGTAGGGACATCAACCTTTCGATCTCATCGCCGAACATCTCGATGCGCACGGGATGATCTTCATAAACCGGGTAAACCTCAACTGTGTCGCCACGGACCCTAAATGTGCCTCGCTGAAATGCGATGTCATTTCGCGTATATTGAATGTCAACGAAAGCACGCAACAATTTTTCGCGCTCCATGGTCTCACCTACGCGGAGCCGCACCATACGATCGACGTACTCCTGCGGGGTTCCGAGACCATAAATTGCTGACACCGTTGCAACGACCAAAACATCACGGCGCGTTAACAAACTATTGGTGGCCGAATGACGCAGTCGCTGGACTTCTTCATTCAGCGAAGAGTCCTTTTCAATATAGGTATCACTTTGCGGCAGGTATGCCTCAGGTTGGTAGTAGTCGTAATAGGAAACAAAATACTCAACCGCGTTATTCGGCAATAATTCACGAAATTCAGTGGCCAATTGGGCGGCCAAGGTCTTATTAGGGGCCATCACCAAAGCCGGTCGCTGCAGTGCTTCGACCAGCCAAGCGGTCGTCGCACTTTTGCCGGTACCGGTGGCTCCCAGCAGCACATTGTCACGCTCACCGGCCAGGATCCGCTTGGTTAGCTCAGCGATAGCGGTGGGCTGATCGCCGGAAGGTTTGAAAGGTGCGATGACCTCGAACGGAGCGACCCGTCGCTGCAGGTCAGTCACCGGCCGAGTCATGCCCCAAACCTACCCGGCTCCTGCTGGGCGTGCCTTTAGCACAACTTGAGATCTGCCCAAAGCCCCGCCACGCTGGCCTTGAGTTCGTCAGGTGACCCGCTGTTATCAATAACATAATCGGCAATGGCCAGGCGCTCTTCGCGTGATACTTGTGCCTGCATCCGACGTTCGACATCCTCTCGTTCCAATCCCCGCAGTGACACGGCACGCTCAATTTGCAGCTGCTCGGGGACGTCGACCACTACGACAAGGTCAACCAGGTCGCGTTGGTTAGTTTCAACAAGCAGCGGCATGTCATAGACCAGCACGGCAGACTCAGGGGCGGCCTGTATGCGCCTGGCCGACTCAGCACCGATGAGTGGATGCATGATCGCGTTTAGGCGCTTAGTGGCCTCAGGATCAATAAAAGCCAGCTTTGCCAATTCACCGCGACTGAGCGTGCCCAACGGAGTCAAGATGCCTGTTCCAAACTCGGCCACTAAGGCTCCTAGAGCGGGTTGGCCTGGCTCGACGAGTTCACGGGCAATCGCATCGGCGTCGTC
>JBAXHK010000205.1:0-3683 GCA_037138935.1 Actinomycetes bacterium | reverse complement strand
TGGACGACGACACACCCGAATTCCACGGCTTAAGTCGGCGCCAACTGCTCGCCAGCGCGGCTGCTTCGGCAGCCGGGATCGCGGCAATTCGCAGTGCTTCACCGGCCGCCGCGGTGGATTACCCGCTCATGCCCTTCAAGAGCCGGGGCCGGCTGACCAAGCGCCCCAACTTCTTGGTCATCATGATCGACGAACAACGCCAGCCGGTGCCATTTGAGTCCCGCGCCCTCGGGGTGTGGCGGAAGCAGAACCTCAAGGGCCAGCAGGCCCTGATGGCAAATGGCACCGAGTTCATGAACCACCAGATTATGTCTTCGGCCTGCGCGCCCAGCCGCGCCTCGTTCTGGACGGGTCAGTACCCCTCACTGCACGGTGTTACCCAAACCACCGGCGCCGCCAAAAGCGCCCTTGAAGAAGACACCTACTGGCTGACCCCAAACACCGTGCCCACCATGGGCAATTATTTCCGCGCGGCCGGCTACGAAACCTGGTACCGCGGCAAGTGGCACGTCAGCGACGCTGACCTTTATATACCCGGCACCAACACCCCGATCCCCAGCTACCGGGCAAACGGGGCACCGGATCTGCGCCTCGAAAAACTCTACGAAGAGGTAAACCGGCTCGATAGCTTCGGCTTCAATGGTTGGGTCGGGCCCGAGCCCCACGGCGCGAACCCCTATGACAGTGGATCATCAGCCCCTTACTTCGTCGGGCGCGATGCCACCTATGAGCGCCTAGGTGTTCAAACCATCAAGAAGTTGCAGCGTGGGCGCAAGCCGTGGCTCATGGTTACCTCATTCGTCAACCCCCACGACATTGTGCTCTGGGGGCGGTTGTCACTGCTGCTCAACAATATGTGGTTGCGGCAGCAAAATGAGCGGTCGAATGTGCCTCTCGAGTTGTTCCTCGACACCATGTGGTCGCAGCTCAAGGATGAAAACCTCATCACTAAGCCTCGGGCCCAAGCAAGCTACCGCGACACCTACGCGAGTGCATTCCAGCCCAATGACAACACACATCCTTACCACCAGTTCTACTACGCGCTGCAAGAAACAGTAGATAAGCATGTTTTCAAGATCCTGCAGACCTTGATTTCGAATCGCCAGTCCTACCGCGACACCATCGTGCTTTATGTTTCTGACCACGGCGATCTACTCGGTAGCCATGGCGGGCTCTACCAAAAGTGGCACAACGCTTACGACTCAGTACTTCGCGTGCCACTTGTGGTTCACAACCCGATCTTGTTCCCCAAGGCCGAGCAGACGCAGGTGCTAACCAGCCACGCGGATGTCCTGCCGACAATGCTTGGCTTGGCCGGCTTAAATGTTGATGCCGTTCAGCGCCGCCTAAGGCTCACCCATAACGAAGTTCACCCACTGGTGGGCCGCGACCTCTCGGGCTTCTTGCTCGGCGAGCGCAAGGCCGAAGCAGTATCAGGCCCGGTCTACTTCATGACCGACGACGAGCCGACCCGTGGCGACTACCAACTCGATTCCTTCGGCCGCTACTACGAGTCAGTCGTGCAGCCGAACCACATTGAAGCTGTCGTAGCGCAGTTGCCAACCGGTGCCGGCGGCTCCATGCAACAGTGGAAGTTCGCTCGCTACTTTGATAATGATCAGTTCTGGAGTGCTCCTGGCCAGGCAGATATTGTCACTAACTTGGTGGGCTCACAAGCCAAGCCCGGTGAGGTTACCGGCACCACCACTGTAAAGGTTTACCGGGCAACAGCCTTCACGGTGACTCCGCCGCCGGACGAGTACGAGCTCTACAACATGACAGCTGACCCATTGGAGATTGACAACCTCGCGGGCAAACCGGCATATGCTGCAATCCAGACCCAAATGGCAAACCTGCTGGTTGAGCAGCGCGACCTAAAGCGCATATATCCATCAGGTCGGGGTTCAGTAACGAAACAAGATGCCCAGTTGAGTCAAGGGCCGGTACCGGCTCGCCCAACCGGGCCACAGCAACTTGTTGCCCTCGACATCATTAACACGTTGAGCAACGCCTAATCAGAAATCCACCTTCACAACAGATTGGTCAACCCATGAAGCTAGCCCCGCGTTTTGCCAGCATTGCCCTTACCGGAGTTGCTGTATTCGCTCTGTTTGCCGCTACCCCCGCGAGCGCCGCGCCGCTCTCGGCACCTACCGGCACTAATACCGAAAAGTGTGGAAAGCCACAGGTAGATGGGGACGGCAGCTTAAGCAATGTGCTCTGCCCAAATGGCAAGGCCAATTCACAAGTGAAGAAGTATTTGACTAAGGCACTACCTAATGTGATGGCCTTAGGTAAGAACCCCAACAGGGTTGCGGTCAATAACGCCGCATGCAGGGACATCAATAAAAACAGCATCCCCATGATTGTGAATGGCTACACCTATGTTCATGCAGCTCATAACTACATGAAGCCGACACCATCGGTGAACGCGCTTTCTAAGGCTTTGTTGAAACACGAAGATGATAATACGCAAGCGGAAATAACTGCCCACGGCTTCGTGTTCGGTGTGTGCTGACCATTTTTTGAACTAGGGGGCCGTCGGCAGACTCAAGTTGCCGGCGGCTCCGCTATTTCAGTTGAAGTCTCTGGCTCTGGCGTTGTTTCGGTTGTCGGTTCTGGCGCTGATGCTGGCGCTGATGCTGGTGCTGGTTCCGGTGTTGCTTCATCTTTTTTACCGCGCCGCACCAAGCCAATAATCGCGACAACTACCGCACCCGCAATTAATCCGATCACTAGGTAACTCCACCACGGCAATCCACTGCCACTTGAGGTTGAGCCGGTTACGGTGAAGTCGATGGTGTCATTCAAGCCGCCCTTGGCGACCACCGTGGTGTCCGAGGTTTGTTTCGCACCGGTGCCGGTGACTTTGGTTATTTTCCCCGGAAAGTTAATAGTGAAGTTGTACGAACCCATATTCATGTCGCGCATGTCGAATGCCGCAGGATCAGTTTCCTCCGCGGCCTGATCGAGATGCGCTACTACATGCAACGTCGCTGTGTCGCCATCGGTTGTCATTGACCAACCCTCATCGATATCCGACGCCTTGGCGTTCGCGATTGTGCACGTAAGAATGAAGTTTGTTTCATCTTCGCTGGATGCGCAGTCCTTGGCTACGTCAAGGCCCATCCCGGAGGTGGCGTCACCGGAGTCAGCTTCATTCAGTAGGTCATCAGCGGACGTGAGGCCGACCACTGAAGCCGCCTGTTTCGCAATAGCTACTTTGAGGGTTCCTGACATGGTTGAGTCAGCATTCACGTTGAGTACATAGTCCAGACTCATGCATGCGCTCAGTAGGCCCACCACAAGGCCCATTGCGGCGGTGAATCCCACGATCCGGCGCGAGCTCTGAAATTTCACGACTCTCCTAAAACTAGATTGTGCCTATAGAATTGTGCCTATACTTCCGCCGTCGCATTTAACTACATTTGGAGCGAACGTGCAGCACCGCAAATCCCACCGCAACTCCCACCGGGGCGGCCGTAGATGGGCCGCGCTGATCCCCAGGATCTTCTTGGCCGCTGCCTTGACCGGTGGTTGGGCGATGTTGGCCGTTGGCCTACCAGCTCAAGCCATCAGCATCTCCACTGAGGATCCAGCTCCAGATGAGCCGGCAGATGCTCCGGCAGATGCCCCGGCTGATGCCCCGGCTGATGCCCCGGCTGATGCCCCGGCTGATGCCC
>JBAXHK010000204.1:0-3683 GCA_037138935.1 Actinomycetes bacterium | reverse complement strand
TGCGGTCAAAGGTCGCCCGGCCGATCACCCGCTTATCGTGCACGTTGCCGATGCCGTCGCATTCGGTGCGTGGGGCGTTCACATCCCGACTTACGCCCATGCCCTGGCCGCAACCTTTTGGCCCGGGCCAATGACTTTGGTGGTGCGCCGATCTGAACGCGCCAAGGATTTCGTCACCGGTGGCCAAGACTCCATAGCTATCAGAGTGCCGTCACATATTGACATGCGAGCGCTCCTACATGAACTTGCCGAACTCACCAACGACCCAGCTATCGGTATAGCCGCGCCTAGCGCTAACCGCTTTGGTCGGGTTAGCCCGACCAGTGCCGCGCATGTCATAGATGAAATTGGTGAGTTGCTTCACGGTGATGATGTGGTTCTTGATGGTGGCGACTGCGAGGTTGGAGTTGAGTCGACCATCATCGATTGCACCGGCCCCAACCCGAAGATGCTCCGCCCTGGTGCCATAACGATCGAAGACGTGGAATCGGCTACCAGCCTTAAGGTCACTCACGATTCAACCGTTCGAGCATCGGGCACCCTTAATTCGCACTATTCACCCAATGCCACCGTGCAACTAATCGCCGAAGCTGACATCGCCTTTGAAATCGAGGGCGCGGCCCAAGGAGTCATCGGACTGCTCGCCCTTGCCGAGGTCTCTACCCCTAGTGGGCTCGTGCGCCTAGCGGTACCGAGAAATACCGAGGAGTACGCCCGTGCGCTTTATGCCGCACTTCGCGAAGCCGACGCCCTGAAACTCGAGGCGGTGCTCGCGGTGCCACCGGCAGCGACCGGGGTTGGCGTTGCGGTTATCGACCGGCTAATCCGCGCCGCCGCCGGGGCCTAACCACTACTTCGGGGGTAGGAAACTCTGATACGGTATACCATATCTTAAGGAGGTGGCCACTTTGCCAGCAGCGGCTTTGCTTCGCTCAGCACGCACCAATCGGGGAATCACTCAACGGGCTCTAGCCGCCTCCTGCCGAATACATCAACCCGGTATTTCGGCGATTGAGTCGGGCGCCGAGGACGCAACCGTCGGCAGGCTCGATGGGATTCTCGCTCACCTAGGCAGCCGCTTAACAATCCTCCCCACAACACTGCGGGCCGCGTGGGAGGTCGCGACCGACATAGGGGTCCACTTAGCCGCCAAGGATGAGCGCTCAGCTTGGCGAGAGATTATCCAACTCAATGACGACCTTCGACGCGTTGACGGTGCCACCAGGGTGGCCCTAGTGATTAACCCACCCGCGCCAACCGGTGACGTCAGGTTTGACGCGTTGATTGCCGGCGTAATTGACTGCGCACTCACCGATGATGCGCTTCCACTTCCAACATGGTTGCAGGAATCCAAGTACACACTCTCTGAACCATGGGATGTAGAAGAGGTGCCTTCACTTCGCCGTGATGCCCGAAGAAATACACCAGCGCCGTTGGTGCTGCATGGCATATATCTGGACAGATCAGTGCTGGTTAGCGTCTAGTGCCAGCCACAATGTCATCCGCACAGGTTCGAGAACTACTCGAAGAGTTGGCGGTGTGGCTGACCAGATAGTCGAAGAAATGACTATCAAGTATTCACTTCCACCGGACTGGATAAACCAAGCAGCGCTCGCCTATGTTCCACCCGTCGGCCTCGAGGACTGGGTCGAAGTTATGAGTCAAACGCGGGATACGCGAAAGTGACGACATATCCTTTTTACTTAAAGCTTGCGGGATTGAGAGCATCGATGACGCCCAAGAAATTTACGAGCATTATCACGCTCAAGACGTGCTAACTAACTCAGCTAGGGAACGAGTCCAATACTGGCTTGATAATCGCGAGTCTCAGTAAGCAACCCCGCCCACTATTTCGGTGGCAGGCGGACTGCTGCATCAAGTCGAATCACTTCGCCATTTAAATAGGCATTGTCGATGATCGCGGCAACAAGTTTCGCGAATTCATCCGGGCGACCCAAGCGCTTAGGGAACACCGGGGTTTTGGATAACTGCTCTTTCAACCCTGGCGGCGCAAATAAATAGATAGGGGTGTCGAGTAGCCCTGGCGCGATTGTCATCACCCGAATTCCAATCGGTGCTAGGTCACGTGAGAGTGGCAAGGTCATGCCAACTAGCCCGCCCTTGCTGGCACTGTAGGCGGCTTGGCCGACTTGCCCATCGAAGGCGGCAATTGACGCCGTCATGATGACAACACCCCGCTCACCTTCTTCATTTGGTTCGTTCTTAGCCATGGCCGAGGCGGTCTGACGAACTACATCAAATGTCCCAATTAGGTTGACACCGATTACCTTCGCGTAGTTCGGCAGCGACGCTGGCTCGCCTTCACGATCAAGGGTGCGTTGTGCTAGAGCAATTCCTGCGCAACTAACAGTGATATCAAGGCACCCAAATTTTACAACCGTTGCAGCAACAGCGGCAGCAACTTGATCTTCCTTACTGATGTCAGTCTTTACGACCAAAACCCGGTCGCCGAGTTCAGCGGCAAGCGCATTCGCCTTATCTTCAGCAAGGTCGACAATCGTTACGCCCTTGGCACCATCGACAATCGCACGGCGCACCACCGCCTCGCCCAAGCCTGATGCCCCACCAGTAACGAAAACTACGGATCCTTGCAACTTCATTTCGCTGCTCCTTTTTAATTACGCAAACACTATTCGTAACCGAGTTCATGCAACCGCTCATCATCAATACCGAAGTGGTGCGCAATCTCATGGACGACGGTAATTCGGACTTCGTCAATGACTTCTTCGATACTGTCACACATCTCCAGCGTAGGGAGGCGAAAAATAGTTATCTGATCTGGCAGCACTCCCGCATATGAACTATCGCGCTCGGTAAGTGGGATGCCCGTGTAGAGGCCCAATAACTGCGGGTCATCTGCTGGCGGATCATGAGCCACCACGACGACCACGTTGTCGAAAGCTGCCGCTAACTCGGCGGGGATCAAGTCCAACGCCTGGGCCACCAAGCCTTCGAAGTCAGCCGCCGACACCTCAATCACCCCGCCATTATGGGTTGACCCCGTTCCGCCAGGTGGGCTGGAGCCAGCGAATCCTCCCCATTAGGACCTCGCCGGGGCCAGCACGTATGCTTGGCCGGTCGCCAACGGCGTAATGGTCGACGGAGATGCTCGTAGGTCCCCATCGTCTAGTGGCCTAGGACACCGCCCTTTCACGGCGGTAACACGGGTTCGAACCCCGTTGGGGATACGCACGAAATGTTGGCCCCGTAGCGCAGTTGGTTAGCGCGTCGCCCTGTCACGGCGAAGGTCGCCGGTTCGAGCCCGGTCGGGGTCGCTAGGCCCGGAGTTCGCTCCGGGCCTTTGCAACGAACTGCTCGCCCAGTTCGTTGCACCAGGCCAGGTAGCTCAGTTGGTACGAGCGTCCGACTGAAACTCGGAAGGTCGACGGTTCGACCCCGTCCCTGGCCACTTCTTACCCAGCGCATGCTAAGAATCAAGAATGCGAAACCTAAAGTGATAAATAGATGAAGTGATGAAGTGCTAAAAAGCCCGGACCGGACGAACCTGCCGCGTGGCGCGCTTGGCGTCGTTGTCCTGATCGCCATTGCCGAAAGCCTGGCTCCACGCGCTGTCCTCGAAGTTCTGACTCGAACTCCAGTAATTGGGGCTAGCAAACCCGTACGTGCCCGCAGCGAATGGACCATTCTGCGCACCTGTGCAT
>JBAXHK010000203.1:0-3692 GCA_037138935.1 Actinomycetes bacterium | reverse complement strand
CGCACTAGCGCGTTCTAGTACCGGTCGGGCGTCGTCGAATCCATACTTTTGCATCCCCACTAAATCAGCGTGCCCGGGCCTTGGCCGGGTAAGTGGAGCATTCCGGGCTAACTGCGCTAGTACATCTGCATCAACCGGGTCGGGGGCCATCACGGTCTCCCACTTGGCCCACTCGCTGTTACCAACCTCGATGGCGATCGGACCACCCATTGACTCTCCATGGCGGACCCCACCCAAGAAGCGCATCTCATCTCGCTCGAATTTCATCCGAGCCCCACGCCCAGCTCCCAGCCGGCGCCTAGCTAGGTCAATATCAATATCGGCGGTGGTCACCAAGATTCCGGCGGGGAGCCCTTCGATGATCGCGACGAGGGCCGGCCCGTGGGATTCACCTGCCGTGAGCCAACGCACCATGTGCCCATCCTTTCAGATAGCGAGCAGGGCGCTGACCACGACACCGAGGATCAGGAAAGGGCCAAAGGCAATCGGGGTGGAACTTTGGGCCTTTTTTAGCAGGATTAGCGCCACCGCCCACACCGCACCAATAGCAAATCCAATGAAGGTGCCCCAAAAAAGCCAAGACCAGCCCAACCAGCCCAAATAAAGCCCCGTGACCGCACCAAGTTTGACATCACCCATCCCTAAGCCACTTGGCGCAATTAATGCCATCACTAGTAGGGCTCCAAATACCATCACCGCCCCGAGCACCGCGCGCACCAGCGAACCAAGATCGCCGGAGCTAATCGCGCTTGCCGCCACCGCGGCCAACCCCGCGAGGGCCGCGAGCGCGACCACTTTATTCGGTAATCGATGCTCGCGCATATCTATTACCGACAGCGCCAACCCAAACCCCACGAAGATAAGCCAAGCCGCGATTTCAAAAACCACGCTCATCTCAGGGGGTTCTGCTCAAGCTGCATCGAGCGCCGCCCGCATCTGTAGCACCGGAGCATCCTGCCCAGTCATCAGGTGCACTTGCTCGGCAGCTTGCCAAAGCAGAAGATCGCGACCGCTGGCAATGATCTTTGTGGGCCAGGCGCCGGCTAGCGGGGTTGGCCACGGGTAGTAAGAGACATCTTGCAAGGCCCCTACGCCATCCCCCACGAAGGGAACCCAATGCGCGGCAATATCTCCGGGCAAGGTGCTGATTACGAGATCCGCTGTGAGTAAATCGGCTGCCGGCTCAAGGTCTCGTGCGTTAGCGACCAACCCAAATTCAGCGGCCACCGCGCAGACATCCAGCGCCGCAGCAAGACGGCGCGCACAGACGGTTATTGAAGTAACACCCATTGCGGCCGCTGCGGCCACCGCACTTCGTGCTGTTGCCCCGGAACCGAGAATCGTTGCGGTCGAGCACCCCTTGAGACCTGCCGAATTCAGTGCTTGGACCATCCCGTAGACATCGGTATTTATGCCAAGCAACCCACACTCAGTGGGGAGCACCGTATTTACTGCTCGCACCCGCCTTGCAGATTCGTCAACTTCATCAAGATGCTCAATGACCGTTTCCTTAAGTGGCATTGTCAACGACAGGCCGGCCCAAGATTCATCCATGTTCGCAAGAAATCCCGGCAGTTGGGGTGGAGTTATATCTAGAGCCTCATAACTCCAGTCCAGCCCCAAAGCTTGGTAGGCCGCCCGATGAATGACCGGAGAAAGGCTATGAGCTATTGGCGAACCGAGCACTGCTGCTCGCATCCCGGGTGCACTACTCACTTGTTGACTTTGCGAGATTAGCTTGGAACTGCGCTTTGAGCTGCAAGAACTTGTCGTATGACTTGGTGAATTTTGTGATGCCAGCCTCCGGATCTACCGTCACGAAATACAGCCACTTGCCACTGGCCGGAGCTAATGCAGCATCGATCGCTGCTTCACCGGGTGAGTTGATAGGCGTGGGAGGCAGACCAGCATTTAGATAAGTGTTGTATGGCGACTCAGTAGACAGTTGCTCCTCATTGAGCAAAATGTCATTTATCCCCAACGCATACGACACAGTTGAGTCAAGTTGGAGCGGCATCTCAGCGTCGAGTCGGTTGTAAATCACGCGAGCTACTTTGGCGAAGTCATTCGGCAAGCCCTCAGCCTGCAATAACGATGCGATCGTAAGAACTTCATAAGGTGTTCGGCCAACCGCCGCCGCTCGACTTTCGAGCCCGACATCTGCACTTGTTTGCGCGAATCGATTGATGAGCACACGCAGCACATCAGCAGCAGTCTCGTCACCAGATAAGTCATAGGTGGCGGGAAACAAAAAACCTTCCGGGCGGTCCTCGGCATAAGTTGGTAAGTCAAGGTCGCCAGGGGCCTTGAGCGCATCTTTGAAATTGGCCTTAGCAAGGCCCGTAGCTTTACTTGCAATCGCGACGGTTTCATCCAGCGTTAGACCCTCAGGCAACACCATTTGGTTTAGTTCGCGCGAGGTGGGGTCCAACATCAACGCTAACGCTAAAGCACCACTCATCTGATCGTGCATGATGTACTTGCCAGGTCCGATACTCGACGCGCGATCGTCGGCACTGACCGCCGCCAAGAAGGATTCCACGCTCATGACGACGTCAGCCGTCCGAAGTTTCTCGGCAATCACCCGAAGGGAATCCCCGCGTTCAACCACGACTACTACTTCAGATGTACCTGCGCCAACATAATCTGAGGTAGTTGTTGAACCGCGAAGTACCGAGAAGCCGCCCCAAATTAGGCCGGCTAGGCAGAGAAGAATTACTATAAAGACGATGCGACGGCTAATGCTGCGCTTATTCGCCGATGGGGGCAGCGAACCCGAACTCATCATGCTATTCAGCTGGCTCACTGGATGCCTTCCGCGAAGTATCCAAATATGACTGCAGGAGCACTACCGCAGATGCACTATCGATCACCGCTCGCGAGGAGCGAACCGTGCGCCCCGCATCGTGTAATCCACGTTGGGCCTGCACCGTTGTCAATCGCTCATCGAAGAGCTCAACAGGCACCGCCACAGCAGCTGCCACCTGGGCCGCCCACACTTGAGCCGATTGCGCAGCAGTACCAGCCGTACCATCCATCTTCAAGGGTAATCCGATAATGACGCCGACCGCTTCGTACTCGGCGATCAGTGCACCCAATTGCGCAATAGCACCTGGCCCTGCGGCAATCGCATCCAGCGGAAAAGCCAAAACCCCACCCGGGTCACTTCGGGCAACTCCGATGCGGACGCTGCCGACATCGCAGGCCATATGGACCCCGGTCACCCTCAGCCGCCTTGCCGCTTCGCAATCGCAGTTTCAACGAGAGCAAATGCCTTAGCTA
This sequence comes from Actinomycetes bacterium, assembly GCA_037138935.1. Taxonomy (GTDB): domain Bacteria; phylum Actinomycetota; class Actinomycetes; order S36-B12; family S36-B12. The sequence goes on along the minus strand of JBAXHK010000203.1, from coordinate 410 downwards.
CACCGCCTACTTCGGGCCCACCGCCCTGCGCGAGATCATCCTTGCCGCCGCCGCGGCCACCCACCCCGGCAAGTGCAATATCAAGTAGCCAATTAGCGGTCAGCCCCAGTTCAATCGCACGTGGATTAGCCGCGGCCACCATTGAGACTTTCTCATCCGTAATGGCACTACCAATGAGTACCACTGGGATCTCTGGACGATTACGACCCCGCACCTTGATTGCCAGTTCGCGAAGATCGCTGGCGCTGGTACCAGCGGGTGCTTCAAATGCCCAGACGCGGACTTCACCGATTTCACGACCCTCACCGATAATGGCATCGATACCGGCCACCAATTGTGCGCTCTTAACCTTGGCTAGATCGCGTTCAGCGTCCTTCAGTGAAGCGATTGTGCGTTCTATGCTGTCGACT
>JBAXHK010000202.1:0-3704 GCA_037138935.1 Actinomycetes bacterium | reverse complement strand
ACCCCTGGCCTTCTCATTGCGAACGAGACGCGCTACCAACTGCGCCACAGCCCCTGATGCGAGCCAAAGAGTAGCAAGGGTGCTGCGATGCTTTGCTTTGGACACCGGATCTGGCTATTAGCCGACTGCGCGCCGTGATTCTTCGAAGGCAACAGTCGGCATTTCAGCCGTTTCAGCCTTTGCATCTACTTCAGCGAAGGCAACATTGCGCTGCATGGCGTGCGCGGCATCAACCATCGCCGAGCCGGTCCATTCACCGGGCCTGGCCCGATCAATGCGGCGCGGCACCTGTGAGGCCCGAGGAGCATTGACGTAGGTCGGCAAAGTGGTTGGTACGGCTTCCCATGCAGCATCATCTTCGGCCCACGGATCCCAGTTCTCCCATTCATCACCGTTAGCCGGTGCCGCCGCAGTTAGTTGAATAACTTCGGCATCGCGACTCGCAGTGCGCGAGGTGCGCTTAACAGCCACAGCAGCTGCGCGCGACGAAGCGGTTGCCGCACTAGCTACGAAGAACAACAGCACCAACGCAGCTGCCACCATCGGGATGATGATCGAAATAACTGAAAGCAATGCGAGCGCCAAGGTGAACATGACGGTTGCCGCTAACAAACTCAGGACCATCAATCGCCGCTGGGCCGCCCGCGCAGTGTTCGCGATGCGCGCCTGCTCGGCTCTCGAACGTGCTTTCTTCTCGAAGCCGGCCGGATGGGCTTCATAACTCGACAAGGTCGCGGCTCGGTGCCGATCCGAACCCAGGCTCTGCATCGCGGTGCTGAATTTCTTGGTGGAGCGCACCTCGCTGATGCGATCATGACGACGTAACCACATCGGGATCAGGACGGCAGCCCAAAGGGCAATGATCACAACGTAGATCAGCCCAGTCACGTCTTCTACGCTAGAGCCCCGAACGAGGGACATCGGGGATGCGAACAGTTATTTTTTCGGCGTGTCGCGGTTGGACTGGGCGCTACCTGTTCAGGTCTGGCTCGGTATTTGGTTTCGCCGCCACTGTTCGAGGACGCCCGCGGGGTAGTCGCCTTGGGTTACCGAGTAAGCAATGTGATCGCGCCACTGGCCGTCAATGTGGAGGTACTGCGGGCGCAAACCTTCCTCGCGAAGCCCCAATTTCTCCACCACTCGACGTGAGGCGGTGTTCTCTGGGCGGATATTGATCTCAACCCGATGTAAACCCAATTCACCGGTGCAGTAATCACAGGCTAAGGCCACCGCCGTTGGGGTAATACCTCGACCGGCGTGGCCCTCGTCTATCCAGTACCCGATGTAGCAGGCTCGAAGTGACCCTAAAGTGATACCGCCAACGGTTAATTGGCCAACTAATTGACCCTCAAAGGTGATTGCCCAAGGCAGAGTCCGACCCTCGCGAGCCTCGCGGCCCATTTTTCGCACCATGGCCCTGAAGTTGCTTGGGATCTCACCGGACTGCCGTCCCTCGGGGGGCAAGGTTGCCTCCCACTCCTTAAGCCAGTCTTGGTTTCGCAGTCGAATGGCTTTCCAGGTGCGTCCATCGCGGCCGCGAAGTGGCCGTAACGCCACCGGGCCATCGGCAAGGGTGACCGGCCAGGTCAAGGCAGCTCCGCCACGAATTCTTTGAGCCAAGTGCGAAGTTCGGGCCCAAGGTCAGGGCGCTCACAGGCCAGTTGGATAACCGACTGAAGATAAGAAACCCGATCGCCGGTGTCATAGCGCCGACCCGCAAAGATCACCCCGCGCACCCCGCCACCTTCGTCCGCAGGCATTTGCGCCAGCACTCGAAGGGCATCGGTCAGTTGGATTTCTCCACCGCGCCCCGGCTTGGTTGCCCGCAATATCTCGAAGACCGCTGGGTCAAGGAGGTAGCGCCCAATGACCGCGAACTCGCTCGGCGCCTCAGACACATCTGGCTTTTCAATCAGATCAGTGACAATCACGACGTCACCGCTCGAAGTCTCGGCAACCGCTGGGCAGCCGTAAAGGGAAATGCTCTCGCGTGGAACCTGCATCAAGCAGATCACCGAACCACCAAACTCGGCCCGTACCTGCATCATGCGCGGCAAAATCGGATCGCGTGGATCAATAAGGTCATCACCAAGCAGCACCACAAATGGCTCGTCACCAATATGGTTCTCGGCCATGAGCACCGCATGGCCAAGGCCTAGGGACTCACCTTGTCGTACGTAATGGATGCGCGCCAGATCGGTCGACTCGGTAACCATCGTCAACCGCTCATCGTCACCCTTTAGTCGCAAAACTTCCTCGAGCTCGAGGTTGCGGTCAAAGTGGTCTTCAAGGGCCCGCTTACTGCGCCCGGTAATGAATAAGACATCGACAAGGCCGGCAGCAACCGCCTCTTCAACCACGTATTGAATGGCCGGCTTATCAACAACCGGGAGCATCTCTTTGGGCATCGCTTTGGTGGCCGGCAAGAACCTGGTGCCAAAGCCCGCTGCCGGCACTACCGCCTTGCGCACGACCTGCCCACTCGCCCACTTACTCATAGAACGACCCTAATGGGTCCGGATCCGGCACGATGTCCTCATGGCCACCCCAAGTGACGGAACGCCTTCAAAAAAGGCCCTGTTGCGCGCCCAGATACGCGCTCAGCGGGCTGCCACCGCCCCGGCCATCCACGCCGACCGGGATGCGGCCATTGCAAGAAACGCTGAAAAACTTTTCACAACCCAGCCCCCCGGAGCCCGCATCGCCTGCTACTTATCTGCGCCCACCGAGCCGGGCACCAACGCACTAGTGCGAGCGCTCCTAGCTCATGGTTTTGAAGTCATCGCCCCACGGGTACGTGATAGTCACCTCGATTGGGCACTGGTGGAGGCGGCCAGCAGTTTCGAGACTGGTTCATTTGGAATACGCGAGGTGACCGGGCCAACAGTCGGCCTCGATGCCGAGCCCCTTAGATCGGCCGAGTTGGTTTTCGTGCCCGCTCTCGCCATTGATCACCGCGGGGTGCGCCTTGGTCAAGGTGGCGGGTTCTATGACCGCACTCTCGAGCACTTGGTAATCGGGCCGGCGGCGGGCCCACTACTTATCGGCGTCATCAATCAAGATGAGTTGTATGACGAACTTCCAGCCGAGGATCACGACCGCGCCGTTGCCGCTGCATTGAGCCAGACCTCGATCACTTATCTGCCGACGGAGACCAGGCACTTCTGAATAGCTTTCGCAGGCGAGCGTGCAAATGCCGTTCTGGTGCAACTGCGGCACAATTCAGCTATGACTGCTACCGCTTTGCCGACCTCAGCAACTAGCACCTCGCCCGCCAAGCAACTTGCAGTAGTAACCGGGGCAAGTCGGGGCTTGGGTTTTGAAAGTGCCCGCGGCTTAGCAAGTGCCGGATTCGATCTGGCCCTGATCGCCAAGGACGAAACCGGCTTGCAGGATGCCGCCCGGCGCCTCTCAGCTGAGTTCCCTGATCTTGAGGTTTACTGCTGCCCCGCTGATCTAGAACAACCTGATGAAACCCGTGCCGTCATCTCGACGATCTCGTCACTTCGCCAAGTGACTGTCTTGATGGTGGCGCACGGTGTGATGAGCGAGAAGATGTCGAAGACCTTGCGGACAAACGACGCGGAGTGGCGCCGAGTAATGGCCATCAATCTTGATTCAGTCTTCGCACTACTTAATGGCATCGTGCCGGCGATGGTTGAAGCGCGCCTGGGACGAGTAATTGTTTACTCAGCATGCATGGG
>JBAXHK010000201.1:0-3753 GCA_037138935.1 Actinomycetes bacterium | reverse complement strand
TGCGCAAGCTGTACTTGTCGGTGTAGGCGTGGGTAGCCGTTGGCAGGCTACGAATTTTGAGCACCCGAAAGTGCTTGCGGTATCTACCTACCCGTGTCTGGACGAAGAGCGGGTTGGCTCTGAACGAAAGCATTGAGCCAACCATCAACGCCACAGCGACGACGAGACTCAAGAGAGACAGCACTGAGCCAACGGCGAGATCAATCGAACGTTTCGCCATTCTTGCGCTCAGCTTCGGGCTTCGGATAGCGACTGGCTGCTCGGCCTCGGCCTCGACTACAACAGCCACGGCGTCGGCGGTTGGCACTAGCTCGAGATGCGCGGCTCGGGCAGAGAGCGATTCGGTTTGCGAGGGGAACGCAAAGCCTTGGGGGTACACCTCGGCAGGCGCGGCATGGGTGTGTTCCAGCGCCGTCTCATTCAGGTGTGCCGACATCACTTCCCCGTCCCGTGCGGCTGAACTCAGCAACTGCCAAGTAGTGCCATGGGCTATCACTATAAAGGAATCGTCAGCGGCGGGCATACACCATCTCGCCGAAAATCCCACTATTCACAATCACCCCCAGACCAGTTCGCTCAAAATCAGCCCACGCAATCCACGTTGGCGACGGGTAGCACGATGAGCCCAAGTGGGAAAGTTTTGCATCGTGTTTCGCGATGGCGAGGCTGCGCTGCTGGCAATCCGCAACGGGAGGCGATAACGGCTACTTCCCTGAATTTCTAGAGCGGCAGCGGCCCGTTGGCATACCGATGCGATAGACATGCAAGGGCTCTGAGCCCCGATAGTCCACCTCGCAGCCACTACCGGCTCCAGGCGGGCTGTGGGCCCTCGTTGCATAGCGAAACCGGAACAAGCGCACCCGTCGCTGCCGACCGTGCCAGAGCGGGTCGGGGCAGGTATGAACCAGACGACTGGATGGGTGCTTCTTGCAGCGGCGCCGCCACCGTGCGCGTGTGCCGCTCTCCACGCGGACCGAAATTCGCCTAGTGCGCAAACTCTATGTGCCTGCCTTGTTAGGCGGCTCGTCGGCTTGAAAGGCCCGGGCGCGAAACGGCTCAAGGAACTCAAGGCGGAGAACGCTCGGTTGAAGAAGCTGGTCGCGAACCCGGCGTTCGGCACCGACATGCTCAAGGGGATCGCGTCGGCTAACTTTTTACGCCGAACCATCAGCGAGCAGCGGCGACGATGCTGCTGCGCGCCCGGTTCGGGGTCTCATAGCGGCGTGCCGGCTGGAAGGTCAACAACAAACGCATCCGGCGTCTGTGGCACGCGGAAGGGCTGCGGGTCCCGCAACGCCGCCACAAGAAGCGTCTCGCCGGCGCCGGCATCAACGTCGCTGCAATCTGTCCGATCCGCTCCATCAACGCCGACCAGGTCGCCGCCGGCCTCGACCATCTCACCGCCCAGCGCGGCGCGCCAGCCAACGCCCGTTTCGACAACGGCCCCGAGTTCGTCGCCCGCGCCATCGCAGACTGCTGCCGATTCAACAACACGAACAGCGTCTTCATCGACCCCGGCTCACCTTGGCAGAACGCCTGGATCGAGTCATTCACGGCCAGCTGCGCGACGACTGCTCAAGTCACGGCGATTCGGCTTGCTCCTCGAAGCCCGCGTGATCGTTGAGGGCTGGCGGTACGACTACTACGCCAACCGACCCCATACCGCTCATCGCGAACTCACCCCAAACGAGTTCGCTCTACGCTGGATCACGACCCACCAACCCCAAGCCGCATAACGGCTGGACCATAAAACGTGGCCCCTCACCGGCATCGGCGTAACGGACGAGCCGATGCTCTACATCTCGTCGTCAAGCTCTACGGTTAGATCCTTGATCCTCCGAGCCGGTATCCCTGCGTACAGGCCGTTCGGTTCTGTTGACTGCGCAACTACTGCCCCGGCTGCAATCACGCATCCCTCTGCTATCACTACTCCCGGAAGAAGCGAGGCACCCATGCCTACCCATGCTCCGCGGCGGATCCATACTGGCGCAACTGAGTCTGTACTGTGAATCCCTCTGCGATACACAGACCGGGCATAGTGATGGCTTCCAGTCAGCACATTGACATAAGGGCCGAACTGCACACCTTCTTCGATAGTTATCCAATCGCTCCCGTCGAGGAAGCATCCAATATTTATGAATACATCATCGTGAATTCGAAGTTTCCTCGACCCGATCACAACACCTCGAGCCACGCGCGCCCCGCGGCCTACGTCTGCTCCAAGGAGGCGCAACAGGAAAGCGCGCGCCTGAATCGGCACAACGACGCTGGCAACAAGCGAGAAGGCTATGGGGCGGGCGTACTCCATCATTCTGACGCATATCTTCATGGTGACCTTTGTGGCTCCGTAGCGGTCGGCGTTTGCGCCATGTCCATATGCTAGTCCAGTTGCTGCTATGAACAGAGTGATGTGAGTCAAATTCAGATCTATAAAGTAACAGCCAAAGTCCGCTGGCGGCTATCACGACCACGGCACATATTCGGGGAAACGAGTTGATAATGACAGACGAATCTGGTGACGTCAACCTGTGTCGCATCTGCAGAGAAACCTCCGGTCAGACGCAACGATTTCGCGCCGTGGAACGCATGAACGGCACTAGGGATGGTTTCGATTACATCAAATGCCTGATCTGCGGCTGCCTACAGATAGAGCACATTCCTCAGGACTTAAGCCGGTATTATCTCAGCGACTATTACTCCTTTGCGGTTTCCAATCGACGGATCAAGGAGTGGTTAAAGCTCCAACGGAACCGACAACATTCTGGTGCAAAGACTCGAGTTGGAGCCTTGCTAACAGCAGTTATTGGGCCACCCATGTTCTCCCGTTGGCTCGCTTTCGCTGATACTCAGTCGCCGAAGGTGCTAGATGTCGGCTCCGGTAGCGGTCATCTAGTTTCAGATCTGCGAAGGGTTGGGATTGACGCCTTAGGGGTCGACCCCTACCTTGCAGACGACATTAGAGACTCCGAAAATAGCCTGATAGTCCGATCGTGTGGGCTTACTGAAATAGACGAAAAATACGACCTGATTATGTTCCATCATTCGCTGGAACACATTGCGGAACAATCGGAGACTCTTGAAGTCGCGCTGGATCTCCTGCGCCCGGCTGGAACAATACTGGTGAGAATCCCGCTGGTTGACTCTTACGCTTGGCGTACATTCGGTCTCGATTGGGTCCAGCTGGACGCACCCAGACACTTGTATCTTCATACTCGGCACAGCATGACGATCGTTGCCGAGCGGGCCGGTTTGAATGTTGACGCCATCATCGACGACTCAACAATCTTTCAATTGGATGCCAGCAAGTGGTACGCAAACGGCAAAGACCTACGTTCATACCGTCATCCGAGTTTTTTTGCCAAAAGACTCAAGAGAAGACTTCGTAAGGAAACCGCGCTAGTCGGGCTACTCAATATGACCCATGACGGCGACCAAGCCCTTTTCGTCTTACGCCGACGTGGCGAGGCACGTGCGCTATAGCGGGCCGAGTCTTGGCACAACTACGTCAGACCTCCATGCCGCACGCGGGGCCTTCCGACTCATTGCTGGGAAGGCCCATGTAGCTAACTGTACTTGACATCGCTCGACCGGATTCATGGCCTCAACACACCGCACCGCACAGCCTTTCAAATCGCAGGGCATGAGCTACGACCTTCGAGCAATCGTCAGCGGCGCGTGTACACCATCTGACCAAAAATCACACTGTTCACAATCGCCCCAGACCGAGGCTGCACAAGTGTCAGCGGTAGGGGC
>JBAXHK010000200.1:0-3754 GCA_037138935.1 Actinomycetes bacterium | reverse complement strand
GGGGATGCCATTGGTGGTTCGCGAGCGAGCTGGCTCAGTCGCCTAGTAGCCGGAGCAAGTCCTGATGCAACAAGCCATTAGATGCAACAGCAGACTCGCCGCGTAATGCTGGGGCGCCGTCAATGGCGGTGATGGTGCCACCGGCTTCGGTGACTATCGGGATCAGTGCCGCAACATCCCAGGGGCCTAGGTCTGCTGGCTCCACTGATAGATCCACGGCACCTTCGGCCACGAGCATATGCGACCAAAAATCCCCGTAGGCGCGCTGACGCCAAGTGGCTGCGACCAATTTCGGAAGCGCATTTTCCCAACCCACTGAATCCGAATAAGACAACGAGGCATCTGCGATTGAGCGCACTGAACTAACCCGCAAGCCGGTGGCAGGTGCGCCAAATGTTGACTGCCAAGCGCCACCGCCGACCCGGGCCCACCAGCGCCGACCAAGTGCCGGTGCGGATACCACCCCAATGACGACTTCGTCATCGAGCGCTAACGCAATCAAAGTCGCCCATACCGGCACCCCGCGTACATAGTTTTTCGTGCCGTCGATTGGGTCGATAATCCACTGCCGATTCGAATCGCCGGTGACACCGAACTCCTCGCCGAGCACGGCATCCGTCGGGCGCTGCTCGTTTAGCAGCTTTCGTAAGGTTTGTTCGCAATGGCGATCGGCCTCGGTCACCGGCGTTAAGTCCGGTTTGGTATCGATTACTAGGTCAAGTGAAAGAAAGTGCGCCATCGTGATTGCATCGGCGGTGTCAGCCATCGAGAGTGCGAGCTCAAGGTCAGACGCGGAGTCGGGTGTCACGCGCTGAAATCTATCGGTTGCCGATATCTTTGTTCATGTGGACTTGCCGTTAGACACAGTATTCGGACTCCCGGTGCACGCCTTGGTGATTCATTCGGTCGTGGTGCTTTTACCCCTGAGCGCCATTGGGGCAATTTGTATGGCCTGCTGGCCGCGCTTCTCCCGGCGCTTCGCTCCATTGGTAGTGCTATTCGCCTTCGCCTGCGTTGGGCTCTCGTTGATCAGCAAGGAGTCTGGTCAGGCCTTGGCGGCGCGGGTCGGCCTACCGCAGGTGCATTCAGAACTCGGCGAGAAGATGCCCTTGATAGCGCTAGCGTTCTTTGTGGTGCTTCTTGTGTTTTGGCTCTTTGATCGAGGTATCCCCGGCAATCGACACCGGCCCGTTTGGCTTCGATTCCTAGCCGTTTTGCTAATTATGCTGGCGGTTTTTGCAACTTATTGGGTTATCCGGGTCGGGCACTCCGGGGCTGAAGCGACCTGGTTGTTCAAAATATCGCAAACCAATTAACCGGCTGGTAGTGCCACCCCGGCAAGTAGCCGGCGCATTGAGGCAAGGCGTTCTTGTACCGCAGTTGGCTGATCAGGAGCCCACAGGTTTAGGCCACAATCTGGTTCATCGTGCGAGCAGGCCCGCGGGCAGTTCGTGATTCCGGGTGCCAAATCTGCGAATGAGCTAATGACGCGATCGGCGTTGACGTGGGCGAGGCCGAATGAGCGAATACCCGGAGTATCGACAATCCACCCGCCGCCGGCCAGCGGTATGGCAACAACACTCGTCGAAGTGTGCCGGCCCTTTCCCGTGACGAGGTTAACGCCACCGGTTGATCTGCCGGTGCCGGGCACAATCGCATTAACCAGTGTTGATTTCCCAACTCCGGAGTGCCCGACGACCACGGTTACCTGATTGCGTAGTGCATCGACCAATCTTGGAGTCGGAAGTTTCAGGTGAATTTCGAAAACTGGAATATCCAGGGGCACATACATGCGGTTCAGTTCAGCGGGGGAGTGTAGGTCGGTTTTGGTGACTATCAGCAGCGGCTGGATGCCGGCGTCGTAGGCGGCAACAAATGCCCGGTCGATCAGCCCGGGGCTCGGGTCAGGATTGATGGTGGCGGTTACCACCGCAAGTTGGGTGGCATTGGCCACGATGATTCGCTCGACCGGGTCAGTGTCATCGGCGGTGCGGCGCAGAGTTGATATTCGCTCTTGGCGCCGCACAATTCGAGCTTGAGTGTCGTCGGTGCCGCTGAGATCACCGACGAGATCGACGAAATCGCCGACGACGAGGCCTTTTCGCCCGATCTCGCGGGCTTTGACCGCGTAGATAATCGTGCGCTCATCGTTGGTCTCGCTGTCGGCCAAGGCCACCGTGAATCGACCGCGATCAACGGCTACTACGGTTCCGGCCTTGGCTTCATCGTGTGCGGGGCGATCCTTTGATCTGGGTCTTGACTTGCCTCGGGTGGGTCGAATGCGGACGTCATCCTCGTCAAGGCGATTCATTCGTTCGCGCTGTCGACTCACGTGTCACCGGTAGAAATTTCGGCACCGAGCATTTGCGACCAGCGGCCCGGGAAGTCGGGAAGAGTTTTGTCGGTGGTTGCTATGTCTTCGATTTCAACATTGCGCACATGCAAGCCGATTACGGCACCGGCCGTCGCCATCCGATGATCGGCGTAGGTGGCCCAGCGCCCGCCATGCATGAAAGTTGGACGGATGTGCAGGCCATCAGGTGTTTCTACGGCATCGCCACCCAGGTGCGTTATTTCATGGGCGAGTGCTTTGAGACGATCGGTCTCATGGCCGCGTAAATGCGCGATACCCGTTAAGCGACTTTGGCCTTTGGCCAGTGCGGCCAGTGTGGCGATTGTTGGCGTCAATTCACCAACCGCGCCGAGATCGGCATCGATACCCAAAATGTCACCTGACATTGAAACCGTCAAACCATTCTCATTAAGACTGACTTGGGCGCCCATGCGCTGAAGGAGTCCGCGCAAAGCATCGCCGGGTTGGCTGGTCGATGCCGGCCAGCCCTGAATGGTCACGGTGCCCTTGGTAACCAGTGCGGCTGCAAGGAAGGGGGCAGCATTGGATAAGTCAGGTTCGATACGGCGATCAATTGCACTGATGGTTTGACGTCGAATCCGCCAGGTATTGACAATTGACGTGTCAACTTCGACGCCGTGCTCGGCCAGCATTCCAATCGTCATGTCAATATGAGGTTGACTTGGTATCGGTGGCCCAATATGCGCAATCGTGATGCCATTTTCGTATCGGGCACCTGGTAGCAAGAGAGCAGAGACGAACTGACTCGATGTTGACGCATCGATTGTTACTTGACCCCCTGAAACTGAACCAGTTGCGACGATGGTAAATGGCAACTGTTCACCGGTAACGCTAACGCCAAGGTCGACAAGTGCGTTAAGAGTGGTTGCCATGGGTCGACTGCGGGCACCAATATCCCCGTCAAAATTCACTTCACCGGTAGCGAGTGCTGCTAATGGAGGGACGAACCGCATTACGGTGCCAGCTAATCCGACATCTATTGTTGCGGGGCCGCGTAGCGGTCGAGGGGTGACAAGTAGGTCAAAATTTCCGGGTTGGCGAGCAGGGCTGATTTTAATATCGACGCCAAGAGCAACTAAGGCATTGATCATCAACCGGGTATCGCGGGCATCGAGTGCGTCACTAATTCGACTTGGGCCATCAGCAAGTGCGGCAAGGACGAGGGCGCGGTTGGTAGCAGATTTCGATCCTGGTACCGAGACCTTGGCGGATATGGGGGTATCGGCGGTGGGTGCCGGCCAAAAGCTGGTAGCCGCTTTCGGCTCACTGCCCGGGGTGTTGGCTGCGGGCATCAGGACTTAGCCCTAGGTGGTGGTCCGCCTCCGGGTGGTCCGCCTCCGGGTGGTCCGCCTCCGGGTGGTCCGCCTCCGGGTGGTCCGC
>JBAXHK010000199.1:0-3758 GCA_037138935.1 Actinomycetes bacterium | reverse complement strand
TCTGCTAAAAAAACTTAAGCTCACCAGGAGAGCGGCTCCCTACGTGGTGCTAGCCGGAATTGTCGAAGTGTGCGGGTTCACCTGCTACGCAATCGGTGCCCAGTATGGGGTCGCTGTTACTGCAGTTCTCGCATCGCAGTTCGCACCAATCGCAGCAATCACGGCTTACTTTTTGTATAAGGAGAAGCTCGGTAAAGTTCAAATTGCTGGTGTCGTGACTATTGTGGCCGGGGTGGTGGCCCTGACCTTGCTTAATACTTGAAATTGTAGCCTTACCCAAGGATCCAAGACTTATACTTCCGCCATGAGATTTAAACCCTTAGCGAGACTTGCTTTGGCCGCCGCCTTATTTTGCATCCCAGTAACCGCTTTTGCCAGTGAACTCCCGGGGGACCCATGCACCACCGAAAACAAGGTGGTTGCCCTGGGCGGCGGTGCAATCAAGTGCACAGGTGGCACTTGGCAACCCAGCCAGGAAACACCAGGCGGTGGGCAACCCGGTGGTAGCCAGAGCAACTCCACGATAAAGAAGGCCAATAACTTTAGGACGGTGGGCACCGCGCTTTCGCAGGCCACTTTCAGTTCAACCGATCAGCAAGTTGCAGACGTGACAGCGGTGCGGCTATCCAACGGCAATGTCAAACTCTTCGTGTACGTTGCGAACCAATTTATACGCAGTGCCACTTCGACCAATAAGAACGGTACATCCTTTGTTGCCGACCCGACTTCGATTCTCAATGGCACAGCAGCTGGGCAACCTAGGGCGGTTTCACTTGGCGGCAACTCAATGCGGCTTTTCTACCTAGAAGGTGGCAACATCAATGCAGCCATCAGTAACGACGGTGGAGTGACATTTACCAAAGAGGGGCCCGTGATCACCGGCGCAGAGGCTGGCTTTGAGCCAGGAGGCCTATCGGTAATCAAGCAGGGCGGTGGGTATCGCGGGTATTTCTCCAACTTGGAGAAGCCAGGAGTGCGCGCCGAACGGGTTATGCGAACAGCCACCAGCACTGACATGATCCACTGGACCATGGGTCCGGTAATTACCGGCTCGGCCGGCACCATCACCGACGGCGGCTCGCACCCCTTCGCGGTGATCGACAAAAAAGGCAAAATCGCGCTGTATTACGCAGGTGATCGCGGCGGCTTTTATGGAATCTTGGTCTCAACCAGCAAAAATGGTGTGTCATTTAGCGGTGAGAAGTCGGTAATTACTGGCGGCGGTGACCCAGATATTCTGCCGGCGGCAAAGGACACCGCACTCCTTTATTATGGCGCAGATCTTGGCTCCGGGCTTGGATTTGGAATCAAAGTCGCTAAGTCAACCGGCAAGGTGGTGCCCTAAGCCGCCATCTCTGATTTTACTCAGAGTTCGTCAGGGCTCTTCGCGTTGAACTAAATCTGGCCCAAATGCGGGCAGGCACACCGCAATGTATTTCGCCCCATCCGGGCAGCTATAGCGAATCCGCTCACCCGCCCGGGTAATGATGGCTTGCCCGGCCGTCACGGTGAAGACACCTTCTGCTGTTTCAACGTCGACAGCACCTTCAAGAACCACCGTGAACTCATCAAATAGCGGGGTTTGGGCCGGCTCATCCCAGCCAGCCGGGGCGCTCATCTGCGCGATCGATACGCCAGCATCTCCACTTGCTATGCGGCCAACAAACTCCGAGATCAGTTTGCCTCCGGGCACCGAGATCGGCACCGGGGCTGAAATTATTGTTGGCATTAGCCGATCCTCTCGATAATCAAAGGGAGCCTGGTGATCGGCGTGCCGGTTGGGCCGATGTCGGTTGCGCCATCGAGTGCCGAAAGCGCACCAGTAAATCTGTTTTCATCATCGGTATACAAAGTCAGTAGCGGTGCGCCGGCGGCAACTTGGTCACCCGGCTTGGCGTGAATCTGGATCCCAGCACCGGCCGAAACTGGATCCTCCTTGCGGGCCCGGCCGGCCCCGAGCCGCCAAGCCGCAACGCCGACCTTGAGCGCATCAAGTTGGGTAAGCACTCCGCCTTTACTCGCAAGTACCTGCTGGGAGTGCTTAGCGGCCGGGAGCGGGGCTGCTGGGTCACCGCCTTGGGCGCCGATCATGCGATTCCAGACATCCATGGCCGAGCCATCACGCAAGGTCTCGGCTGGGTCGATGTCGGTAAGGCCTACTAATTCAAGCATCTCGCGGGCTAAAGTCACCGTCAACTCAATGACGTCAGCCGGCCCACCGCCAGCCAGTACGTCGACAGATTCTTGGACCTCAAGGGCATTGCCCACCATCAGGCCCAAAGGTACGTCCATCGCCGTGATCAAAGCCTTGGTGCGCACCCCTGAGTCATTACCAATGCGAACCATGGTTTCGGCCAACTTGCGGGCTTGCAGCGGGTCGGACATGAATGCCCCCGACCCGGTTTTAACATCAAGTACCAGGCCGCTCGCACCCTCGGCGATTTTCTTGCTCATAATGCTTGACGCAATCAAGGGAATCGACTCCACTGTCGCAGTTACATCACGTAAGGCGTAGAGCTTCTTATCGGCGGGTGCCAGCCCCGGCCCCGCAGCGCAGATAACACCACCTACCGCCTGCAGCACATTGAACATCTCCTCGGCCGAAAGCTCCGCACGCCAGCCTTTGATCGACTCGAGTTTGTCGAGGGTTCCACCGGTGTGACCAAGGCCTCGCCCGCTCAATTGCGGTACGGCAGCACCACATGCCGCCACCACCGGTACCAACGGGAGAGTAATTTTGTCACCCACCCCACCGGTGGAATGCTTATCGACGGTCGGGCGATCAAGGGCTTCGAAATCCATGCGCTCACCGCTACGAATCATCGCATCGGTCCAGCGCACAATTTCACCATCGTCCATGCCATTTAGGAAGATCGACATGGCCAATGCAGCCATTTGCTCCTCTGCGACTACCCCTCGAACATAGGCGTCAATTACCCAATCGATTTGCTCGGGTGTTAGCACACCCTTGTCGCGCTTGGTGCGAATCACATCAACTACCGCAAACGGCTCAACCACGATTTACCACATCATCTGCTCTATCGATTAAGTCTTGGGGGCCAAATGCCTGCGGTAATATTTCGCTCATCGGAAGTACTCCTTCGGGGGTCCTCAATAAGGTCGTCGGCAGCCCGTGCTCCCAAAGCAGTTGCCGACAACGCCCGCATGGCATCAATGGCGCACCATGTTGATCAACGCAAGCTACTGCGATTAACTTGCCACCACCAGTTGCCTGCATGCTCGAAACCATCCCGCATTCAGCACACAGCCCGACCCCGTATGAAGCATTCTCGACATTGCAGCCAACCACGATTCGGCCGTCATCGACTAATCCGGCCACACCCACTTTGAATCGAGAATACGGCGCATAAGCCTTGCTCATAACCTCGCGCGCAGCATGTGTGAGCGTGTCCCAGTCAATATCAGGCACACTTACTCCTTCTCGTATGGCTGGCCATCGGCGGCCGGTGGCCGTGCCCGTCCAACAAGTCCGGCCACGATGATGATCGTGACTAAATAAGGCGCCATTGCCAAGAATTCACCCGGTATCGGGGTTTCAATTACCGCAAACTTTTGCTGCAGTGAATCAGAGAATCCGAAGATGAGTGCCGCAAAGAAGGCACCGATCGGGTTCCAGCCTCCCACGATCATCGCCGCTAAGCCGATGAATCCACGCCCGCCGGTCATGCCTTCATCAAATCTGCCGACCGTTCCTAACGTGAACCAAGCGCCGGCAAAGCCACCGACCATGCCGCCGT
>JBAXHK010000198.1:0-3777 GCA_037138935.1 Actinomycetes bacterium | reverse complement strand
TCGGTATTCGCATCGAGGACACCCCCCAGGGTGCCCGCTGGACTTTGGAGCAGTAGTCATGGCCGGTAATTCACAACGTCGTGGCGCGATGCGAAATGACGGTAGCAAAAAGGGTGCCACAGTTGGCTCGGGTGGTCAGCGTCGCAAGCAATTAAAGGGCAAGGGCCCAACGCCAAAGGCTGTTGAACGTCCACATCATCCAGCTGGGCGCAAGGAGCGCGCCTCGGTCCGGATTCAAGATACAGCTAAGAGGACTGCGCGCCCATCTAGTGGCCGGACGCGCGACACAGCTGACCTTCTTATCGGCCGCAACTCAGTTGTTGAAGCCTTGCGTGCGAAAGTGCCTGCGAAGGCACTTTATGTTCAGATAAAGATGGATGCCGATGATCGTCTGCGTGAGGCTTTGCGGTTAGCGGTTGCGCAAAACGTGCCGATGTTTGAGATTGCTAGAACCGATCTCGACGAAATGACTCACAACGCGGTGCATCAAGGTTTGGTTCTCACGATGCCGCCTTATGACTATGCCGACCTTGCATCGGTTAGTGGCGGCACGCTCCTTGTTGCACTTGATGGTGTTACCGACCCGCGCAACCTTGGTGCAGTGGCGCGCTCGGCGGCAGCTTTTGGGGCCGATGGGATTGTCATTCCGACTAGGCGTGCGGCTGGTATTAGCGCAGGAGCCTGGAAGACATCAGCCGGTGCGCTGGCGCGAGTACCGGTTGCTCAGGTACCGAACCTGACTCGTGCTCTGCAGTCATTACAGAAGAAGGGCTTTACGGTTATCGGGTTAGCCGCTGATGGCGCCACCTCCTTGGCTGGGTTACCCGCTGATACCTTGACCGATCGTGTTGTCATCGTGATTGGGGCTGAAGGCGAAGGCCTTTCTCGCTTAGTCGGTGAGACCTGTGATTGGCTCGCACGAATCGACATGAGTAGCGATACGGAGTCACTTAATGCGTCGGTGGCAGCTGGTATAGCACTTCACGCGGTCTACGCCGCTCGGGTTTAGCACTTCACGCGGTCTAGGCCGCTTTAGGTCAGCACTTCTCACTTATCGGCAGTTACTTCGTCTGGTAGCGGATTTTTCACTTTCTTGCCGAGCGCGTTAGCTATGAGCGGGAACACCAGTACTGAAAGGGCTCCCGCGCCAACCAACCCGGCGGCATTCTTGGGCAGCATTGCTCCTGATTCAACTTCTAAAGTTGTAATCGCAACGATCATCGGCAGTCCGGTAGCAACCAATAGCGCAAATCGGCCGCGCTGAAAAACATCCGGGATCATTTTTCGGTAGATAAAGAACTGGGGTAGTCCGCGAACCAGTAGCAGCAGAACAAAGAACACCAAGAGGGTAATCGGATTTTGGATGATCGAGATGATGTCAAGATTGGCTCCGGACACGATGAAGAAAATCGGAATGAAGAATCCGAATGCGATGCCATCAATTCGATTGTGCAGTTTGGACTCCTCACTCGGAGGCGCGACGCGGCGGACGATGATGCCGGCGATGAATGCACCCAGAACCGCATCAAGGCCGAAGTCGGATGCCATGGTTAGCAGGAACACGAGAAGCAGCATGGTGATGCGCACTGCGGTTTGTGAGCTAGTGCTATATCCGCGATGTAACACCGCCTGAATTTTCGGGCTGTTCAGCCGACTTGGTAATGCGCCAATAAGAAGTGCAAGGATTGCAAAACCTGCTAACGAGATAAGCGCGACAAATGAAGACTGCGCCCCGAACAAAACCGCGATGGCGATAATTGGGGCGAACTCCCCCCAGGCTCCGGCGCCCATGAAGAGGAGTCCAAAGCGAGTTTTTGATTCGCCGGCATCTCGTAAGAGTGGCAGTAGCGTGCCTAAAGCGGTTGTAGTCAGGGCAATAGCAATACCCAAATAGTCTTGGATAAAGCCCAGTGCGTAGAGGCCCCCGGTCACTAGACCGGCAAGCAGAATTGATGTTCCCCAACCAATTGCGGCCAACCGCCCGTTCTTGCCTGAGACGGCACGGCGTTCGAGTTCATTGCCAGCGACGAAGAAGAGCAGACCTAGACCCATTTCCGAGAGCAGATTGATCGCTGAATCCACTCGAATCAAGCCGAGGGCTTGGGGGCCAAAGATGATGCCACCGGCTAGGAGTAGCACCACCTCGGCTACCCGAATACGCGTGAGTCCAACTATTAGTGGCACCACGGCGGAGATCGCAACGATAACGAGGAGTGAGGACAAATCCGATTGCATAATGGGGGAATCTACGGCACGGCCCCGTCCCCGTGAGAGCATTGCCGAATGTCGGCCTCCATGTCAGCCCCCGTGGTTGGTGTCTCGGTGTACTTCGAGCAGGCCAAGTGGGGGGCCTGGGATATTCAAGCCGCTGCCCTCCCGCACTGGTATCTAGACCTCTTCCAAGGCGCGGGTGCGAGCATCGTGCTGTTGCCGCCGGCTAGCAATGCCGATGCACTTGATCGCCTTGATGGATTGGTGCTGGTTGGTGGCGCCGATGTTGATTCGCGGCGCTATGGTGCGACACCTCATTCAAGTGCGGATGCTCCACGAGAGTCAAGGGATGAATCCGAGACCGTGCTCTACCGAGGCGCTCGTGAGCGGGGGATGCCCGTGTTAGGTATTTGCCGGGGATTGCAGATCATGGCGGTAGCCCATGGCGGATCCCTCATTCAAAATTTGCCCGATCTTGGGCTGGCCACCGTGCACCGTGAGGTACCGGGCCAGTTCGTTGACCACGACGCCACCTTCGCTGCTGGCTCGCTCATCGCGCAAGTGATGGGAACCACTGCTACCACCGTTAACTCTTCGCACCACCAGGGGATTGATAGCCCCGGTGACTTAACGGTGACCGGCTGGGCCGCGGATGGCACCATTGAGGTTTGTGAGGACACCACCGCAGACTTTTGTCTCGGGGTGCAATGGCACCCGGAACACCCGGATCGACGGATTGCCGATGCCAACTTGATCGGCACCTTCTTGGCCGCGGCCAGCAGGTACCGCACCTAACGTAAAGCCGTTGCTCGGCACCCCGCCCCATCCCATGTTCCCGCCCCATCCCGGGTGCCCGCATCTTTTACCTGCTGAAACCGTCAAAAATCGGCCCAGAAATGACGGTTCCAGCAGGTACAGGCCCAGAAATGACGGTTCCAGCAGGTACAGGCATTCCGGAGTGGGTGTCTAGAGCGGGGTGACGTAGGCCCCGGAGATACCACCGTCAACCAAGAAATTGGAGGCGGTGATGAAAGAAGAGTCATCGCTCGCCAAGAAGGCGACCGCTGCTGCGATTTCATGTGGCTCGCCGAATCGCCCGAACGGTATATGCACCAGTCGGCGAGCTGCTCGTTCTGGATCTTTGGCGAATAACTCAATCAGCAACGGGGTGTTGACCGGACCGGGCGAAAGCGCATTGACTCGCACTCCCGCGCGCGCAAATTGCACACCGAGTTCGCGGCTCATAGCTAGCACGCCACCTTTTGATGCGGTGTACGAAATCTGCGAGGTGGCGGCGGCCATGGTTGCAACGAAGGAGGCCGTGTTGATAATCGACCCTTTACCTTGCTCCAGCATGTAGGGCAGAACAGCCTTACAGCATAAGAAGACAGATGTCAGGTTCACCTCTTGCACGCGCCGCCAGGCATCGATCCCTGTCTCGAGGATGGAATCGTCATCGGGTGGCGAAATACCTGCGTTATTAAAAGCGATATCGATGCTGCCGTAGGTGTCCTTGGCGGCCTGAAACATGGCAGCCACTTGATCGGCATCGGTGACGTCGGTTTT
>JBAXHK010000197.1:0-3783 GCA_037138935.1 Actinomycetes bacterium | reverse complement strand
CTTGGACCCCGAAGACATCTTCGACCTAACCAAAGCCGGTTTCGAATTCTTCGAGAAGCAGTTCCAGATCGGCTACCCATTTGGCAAGTACGACCAGTTATTTGTCCCGGAGTTCAACGCCGGGGCAATGGAGAACGCCGGCTGCGTCACCTTCTTAGAAGATCTGATATTTCGATCACGCGTGACAGACGCCGCCTACGAGCAACGCGCAAACACGATTTTGCACGAGATGGCCCACATGTGGTTCGGCGACCTCGTGACGATGACTTGGTGGGATGACCTATGGCTAAATG
The DNA here is from genome assembly GCA_037138935.1 of Actinomycetes bacterium. Taxonomy (GTDB): domain Bacteria; phylum Actinomycetota; class Actinomycetes; order S36-B12; family S36-B12. The sequence continues at coordinate 3,490 of JBAXHK010000197.1, read as the reverse complement.
AGTCGTTCGCCGAATGGGCCGCGCACTACGCCAACGTCAACGCCACCAGATATGTCGACGCATGGACGAGTTTTTCAAATCAGCGCAAGGCCTGGGCCTACCGGCAAGACCAATTGCCCTCGACCCATCCGATAGCCGCCGATATGGTCGACCTCGACTCCGTCCGAGTTAACTTCGACGGCATCACCTACGCCAAGGGCGCGTCCGCACTTCGCCAACTTGTGGCTTGGGTTGGTGAACCAGAGTTCCTCGCAGGTGTCCACAACTACTTCGTCAAGCATGCTTGGGGTAATACGCAGTTATCTGACCTACTGAGTGAGCTCGAAGCAACATCAGGGCGCGATCTCTCCGGCTGGACAGATGAATGGCTCCGCACCAGCGGGGTCAACTTAATTCGGCCGCAGTTCGAACTTGCCGCCGATGGCACATACTCCGATTTCACCATCACCCAAGAGCCACCTAGCGCACCCGCCGGGTTGCCGCCGACTTTACGCTCACATCGCATGGCCATCGGTCTATATGACCTCGTAGCCGGACAGCTCACCAGGCGCGAGCGCTTTGAACTCGACGTGGTCGGCGCCAGCACGAAGGTGCCTGCCCTAGTAGGGGTTAAGCAGCCAGCCTTGCTGCTACTCAATGACGACGACCTAACATTCGCGAAAGTGCGCCTGGATGAAAAGTCGTGGCGCACCGCGGTTGAGCACCTTGGCGTGGTCGATTCTTCGCTGGCCCGCGCAATCATCTGGGGCGCTGCCTGGGATATGACCCGCGACGCTGAAGTCTCAACCGGTGACTTCCTGTCACTAGTGCTGAGCGGTATCGGTCAGGAGTCTGACATCGGCGTGGTGCAAGGAGTACTGCGTCAACTCAAGTCAGCAATTGACCAATTCGCCGCTCCGGCAAATCGATCCGGTTATCTCGAACAACTCGCTAATGGCGTGCTTGGCTTTGCGCAGGATTCTGAGCCGGGCAGTGACCACCAGCTTGCCTTCGCTCGGGTCTTTAACTCGTGCGCAACAACTTCAGCCCACCTCGATATCGTCGCCGGGCTGCTCGACGGCAGCATCATCTGGAGCGGGCTGAAAATCGACACCGACCTGCGCTGGTCACTGCTCCAGCGTTTGGTGGTAACCGGGCGACTTGCCGAGGAGGCGATCGAGGCCGAGCTAAGAAGTGATGACACGGCAACCGGACGCCGCCAAGCCGCGGTGGCTTTTGCCGCTCGCCCAACGATGGTGGCAAAGGAACTTGCGTGGGCCGACATTATCGACCGAACAGAATTACCCAATGCCATTCTCGAGGCCACTATTGGTGGGTTCGTGCAACCTGATCAAGTTGAGCTACTTGTTGATTACCGCAGCAAGTACTTCGCCGCTTTGCCACAGGTTTGGGCGAAACGCACCATGGAAACCTCGCAGAGCATAACCATGGGCCTGTACCCGGCGTTCCTCGTTGATGAAGAAACTTTGGCACAGACCGATGCATTCTTGACCGGAGAACTCAACTCGGCGCTGCGACGTTTGGTTGGTGAAGGCCGCGATGGGATTGAACGGGCGCTGCGGGCCCGGGCTGCCGACAGCAGCAAATAATCAAAGCAAGTACAAGCCAGAACGAGAATGCCGCTAAGCGGGCGGGTTAAGCCGGATCGTTGAGGTGCAGCACCTTAGGTGCCCGCGCATGCTCGGCGAGCAACACCAAGCCGTCTCGGATACCGCCAGCAAGGTCGTCAACTTGGAATGAGGAACGCATAGTGAACGCCGCGAGTTCACAGGATCGATCATCAAGCAGCTTTGCCGCGGTGGTGCCGGTGACTATTTCAATAACCCGCCGGCTGGGATCAACTGCGACCAGCACCGCACTTTCAGGATCGGTCAACCGCGCATGTGCGGCGATGGCTGACTCGCGCTCATTTGGTAGGTCACCTACATAGGCGCTGAAACACAGCCCAGAAATCTCACGAGCCAGATCAAGTGCGCGCTGCACCTTTTCGCGTTCACGCGCTGTGATCTCATTACCAGCGGTCACTTGCTCCACCCCCTACAAATGACTTCGAAACCATGTCAATTGCATCAGGCACCCGTGAAGGGTCAGGAGCCGTTGTCGCACTCGAAATGAAAAGTGCTCCACCGGGCAGTTCGGTCTCTTCGGCACTAGTTCGGCGCATCCAGCTGCCAGCTGAAACGGCAACCGCCAAGAATGCGGCGAGCGTTAATGGGATCCCGGCGAACAACAATATGGCTTGTAATGGACTCACAGCATTAAGCCTAGACGCTCGCTATTTCGCTGCTCCCCCCGGACCGCACCGACTAGTCTCACCATCAACTCGGGCTTTGCGAACAAGTCTTCGAGTACCACCACCGCACCAGTGCTGTCGGTCATTGGCACCCGCCAATTGGGGTACTCCTGGTCGGTACCCGGCTGATTTTGGGCCCGGCGATCACCAAAAACATCAGGCAGCGCCACCCCAATAAGACGGGCCGGGCTGGCAGCCACGGCTCGATGCAACCCGATTACGAACTCCTCCATCCCGGCATCAGAATTTAAGTCGACGTCAAGTGGCATGAATCCATCGTCAATAAGCAACTTCGCCCATGACTCGCGCTCACGCGCGGAGGCGGCCCGTTCATCCTCGACCGGGTGGGTTAGCAACCCGAGATCGGCGCGAATGCGCACATGCTCGTCCCGCAAAAAACCAGCGGTCGGTGGCAGGTCATGAACCGAGACACTTGCTAACACCTCGTGACGCCACTCACGCGGGGGTTTCGCGTTGCCGGATGAATTCGCCTCGAACCACAAAATGCTGGTGCCCATAATTCCGCGATCAGCGAGCACCTCCTGCACCCAATCTTCAACGGTGCCAAGATCCTCCCCGACCACAAGCGCACCGGCTCGTTGAGCTTCTAGGCACAAAATCCCCAACATCGCATCGTGATCGAGTTTCACGAATGTTCCCGCATTAGGCGGCATCCCTGCCGGCACGAACCAAAGCCGGAAGAGTCCGAGCACATGATCGATCCGCAGGCCACCTGCATGCCGCAGCACCGTTCGCAACATATCTCGATACGGCACGAAAGCGGCCTCGGCCAGTGCCGCCGGGTGCCACGGTGGTTGCGACCAGTCTTGACCAACCTGGTTATACATATCCGGTGGTGCACCAACACTGACGCCGCGTGCCAACACCTCCTGCAATGACCAAGCATCCGCCCCTTCAGGGTGCACTCCGACCGCAAGATCTTGCAATAAACCAACCGCCATCCCCGCGGATTTAGCGGCTACTTGAGTTCGGGCAAGTTGCTGATCCATCTGCCATTGCAGCCAACAGTGAAAGTCAATGAGTTCTCCATGGGCCGCACAAAACTCTGCGACCTCTTCGGTGCCGGGGCGCTCGAACCCACTTGGCCAGTCATCAGCTTTGCTGCCCAAGGTGTCACTTATCGCGCACCAGGTGGCGAAATCCCGTAAGCCCTGACCCTCAAGGACGCGGTATTCG
>JBAXHK010000196.1:0-3788 GCA_037138935.1 Actinomycetes bacterium | reverse complement strand
GTTGGCAGCCGAGGCGGCCCGCCGGCAAGTAACCGAGGCCGAGATCATTCGGCAGGCTGTGGATAAAGAAACCCGGCAGCCGCGTCCCCGTGGTGGAATCTTCTCCGGAGACACGGGCGGGTTAACCGGGGCTAATCTCCATGAGCGCATGGAGGGATTTGGTGAAAATTGATCATCCTCGACACGGGTGCAATGTTTTCTTATCTAGTTGCATCCGACCCGCACCATGAAGCGGTGGCGTCAATATTCGCAGCCAATGGCGAGGGCTTCGTCCTTAGCCCATTTGTGATTGCCGAATTGGACTATTTCGTCTTGACGAGACTGGGTGTTCGTACCGAACTCGCTTTTCTGGCAGACATTGCTAGCGGCGCATATGAACTGCCGGTGTTGGGTGCAGCCGACTTAATAGCCTGCGCGGGCGTCATCGACAAGTACGCCGACCAGCGGATAGGAGTGACCGATGCGTCGTTGGTCGTACTAGCGGAGAGATACCAAACCCGGAGAATTTGCACCCTTGATCACCGACACTTTGGGGTCATGCGAGGCACGGACGGAACCCCATTCGAACTGCTGCCTTAAGCGGCCCCGAACGCCGATAGACTGGAGTTCTTCCCCGGACTGTCAACTGAAACCTGCGACTAGCAATGGAGTGCCCGTGGCCCGCGTCGTCGTCGACGTCATGCTTAAACCTGAAATTCTGGATCCCCAAGGCCGCGCGGTGGCCGGATCCTTGCGCCGGCTGGGCCTGACCGGAGTCACTGACGTACGACAGGGCAAACAGTTCATCATCGATCTAGACGGAGTGGTCGAGGGGGCACGCCTTGAGCTACTCGAAACCTTGGCTGCAGAATTACTGAGTAACCCGGTTATCGAAGACTACAAACTTCAGGTAATCGAGGACCCCGCATGAGCCTAAGGGTTGGTGTTGTTACCTTCCCCGGTTCACTCGATGATCGTGATGCAGCGCGAGCTGTCCGCATTGCAGGTGGTGAGGCAGTTTCCTTGTGGCATGGCGATGCTGATCTAAAGAAGGTCGACGCGGTAATCCTTCCAGGTGGATTCTCCTATGGCGATTACTTGCGCTGTGGAGCTATCGCACGCTTTGCACCGGTGATGAATTCAGTCGTTGATCGGGCAAATGCGGGCATGCCTGTTTTGGGTATCTGTAATGGCTTCCAAATTCTCTGTGAATCACATCTGCTCCCCGGAGCGCTAACGCGAAATGACTCTTTGCACTTTATGTGCCGAGACCAGCGCCTGCGCATCGAGAACACGAGTTCATCTTGGACTTCCGACTTTATGGCCGGTCAAGAAATAGTGATCCCGCTGAAGAACGGCGAAGGTGGTTACGTCGCCGACGAGCGAACCCTTGATGCACTTGAAGCTGAAGGCCGCGTGGTTGCACGTTATCTAGACATGAATCCAAACGGTAGTCGACGTGAGATAGCGGGGATTTGTAATGAACGTGGCAACGTCGTGGGCTTGATGCCGCATCCAGAGCACGCGGTTGAGTCACTCACCGGCCCTACTACCGACGGCATCCCATTTTTCACCAGCGTCTTGAAATCACTGGTTAATGCATGAGCATTGACACCGTAGCCACGGCCGAGATTTCACCTGAGCATTCGCAACCTTTTGCTGAGTTAGGTTTGAAACACGATGAATATCAGCAGATTCGCGACATCCTGGGGCGCCGGCCTACCTCATCTGAACTTGCCATGTACTCGGTCATGTGGAGTGAACACTGCTCCTACAAATCATCGAAAGTTCACCTTCGCCAGTTCGGTGAGAAAGCGCCCAAGACAGACGTGCTCTTGGTAGGTATCGGTGAAAACGCCGGTGTTGTAGATATTGGTGATGGTTGGGCTGTTACTTTCAAGGTCGAGAGCCACAACCACCCTTCCTATGTCGAGCCTTACCAGGGTGCCGCAACCGGCATCGGTGGAATTGTCCGCGACATCATGTCGATGGGTGCGCGCCCGCTCGCGGTCATGGATCCACTTCGTTTTGGTCCGGCCGATGCCCCAGACACCAAGCGGGTGCTACCGGGCATTGTGGCCGGTATCGGCGGTTACGGTAATTGCTTAGGCCTACCAAATATTGGTGGTGAGATCGTCTTTGATGCCTCGTACAGCGGTAACCCACTAGTAAACGCATTATGTGTTGGGGCAATGAAACATGAAGATATCCACCTTGCCAGTGCAAAAGGTGTCGGAAACTTAGTCGTTCTATACGGGGCCCGCACCGGTGGTGATGGCATCGGCGGTGTTTCAGTTCTCGCCTCGGAAACTTTTAGTGATGGAGGGCCCACTAAGCGACCGAGTGTGCAAGTTGGAGATCCCTTCATGGAGAAGTTGCTAATTGAGGCAACCCTTGAGGTGCTACAGGCTGGGCTTGTTGAAGGAATCCAAGACCTAGGTGGCGCCGGCATCTCATGCGCTACCAGCGAGCTAGCTTCAAATGGCGAAGGTGGCATGCATGTTTGGCTTGACCGCGTGCTTTTGCGCGATGAGACTTTGTCACCCGAAGAGATTTTGATGAGTGAGTCGCAGGAGCGAATGTGCGCAATAGTGCGTCCTGATCGCCTTGTTGAGTTCATGGAACGTTGTGCTAAGTGGGAGGTTGAAGCTGTAGTAATCGGTGAGGTAAATGCAACCGGCCGACTAACCGTGGATTGGCACGGTGAGCGCATTGTCGACGTGCCGCCGCGTACCGTCGCCCATGAAGGCCCGGTTTATGAACGGCCTTACCACCGCCCACCTTGGATGGATGCACTGCAAGCCGACACCACAGATCACCTGGAGCGGCCGTCAAGTGCAGAGGAGTTGAAGGCGACCCTCCTCTCGATGATTGCTGCACCAAACTTGGCATCTAAGTCTTGGGTCACGTCGCAATATGACCGCTATGTGTTAGGTAACACGGTACTGGCGCAGCCCGAGGATGCGGGCATGATCCGCATTGACGAAGTTACCGGCCTCGGGGTTTCACTTGCAACAGATTGCAATGGTCGCTTCGCGAAACTAGATCCATACGCGGGGGCTCAGCTTGCTTTGTCGGAGGCTTACCGAAATGTGGCAGCCTCGGGTGCGAAGCCCCTTGCGGTGACAAACTGTTTGAACTTTGGCTCACCCGAGGATCCAGAAGTTATGTGGCAATTTGCTGAGGCGACCCGGGGGCTAGCCGATGGCTGTTTGCAACTGGGCACTCCGGTCACCGGTGGCAATGTCTCGTTCTATAACCAAACCGGTGATAGGCCGATCCTGCCGACCCCGGTTGTCGGAGTGCTGGGTGTCATCAGCGACGTTGCAAGGCGCACGTCAATCACTTGGGGTGCTGCCGGCGATTACATCTACCTACTCGGAGACACCAAAGATGAGTTCGGTGGCAGTGAGTGGGCCAATCATGTACACGGCCACCTTGGTGGGTTACCGCCGAAAGTTGATCTTGACCGGGAGCGGGCCTTGGGCGAAGTGTTGGTTGCTGGCTCGATGGATTCAATATTCGTCGCCGCTCATGATGTTTCTGACGGTGGGGCCGCGCAGGTCTTGGTGGAAATGGCTCTGCGCGCCGGCACCGGTGCCACCATCGCGGTGCCGACCGCATTGGATCCATTTGTCTTCATGTTTTCCGAGTCGGCGGGGCGGGCGGTAGTCGTGGTTAGGCCAATTGACGCCGGCCGACTGGCCGCGTTATGTGAGAAAACAGGGGTGCCGCTAACTGCGATCGGTGCCGTCGCGAATGACGATAACTTGGTTTTCGCTGACCTCTTCACGGTCTCACTTGGCGAT
>JBAXHK010000195.1:0-3792 GCA_037138935.1 Actinomycetes bacterium | reverse complement strand
AATATCCATTGGGTTCACAACTCGAGCAAGATTCGAAAAACCAATCACCTGTAGCGCATCTAATGGATACTTTGTCGACGACAATGAGTGAAGCGCTAACGCCATTGTTTTCGCGGCGCCCCACGTATCATTAATCAACATTGAATAAGACTGGTCAACCAATAACACGACGGCTGCCTTTGTCAGGTTTTCCGTTTCGGCAACTTCAAAATCTTCAAGGTGCAGCATCGCGGTATCACCTGTTGCCAGGCGCCTGAAGGAGGAATTTTGAACCGTTCGCACAATGTCAATGACACCGTCATCACCGAAGCTCTACTGACGGTGGGTTCCCGTTGCTTCACCGGCTTTCCTTGCCTTGCGCATCTCGTGTCCGCCGCGGGCGGCACTGTCCAAATGTTTGAAGACTTCACGCAACGCGGATTCGCCAATCCGCCGCACCGCCTTGGCCGATAGTCGCAAGGAGTCCCCTTCGGAAACTAAGAACCCTTGATCTTGTAAATCTTTTTGGAGTTGGATCATTGCTTCTGCGTCAGCACGCGCCGCCTGACCCATGGTGCGTTCTAGAAGATCTAAATCGATTTCTGATGGATCCCCCATTGAATCTGCATCACCTATTTGACCAACAAGGGATTCAAGATCTCCCATCTCTGCCAAAGCTTGGGTTGCCTGCGGTAAACCCTGCGATCCATCACCGTTAAGCGGCGTTCCCTTGCGACGGGAGAATTCTGGGCGCAAAGCCTTCAGGTGATCCTGTAACTCGGCCATGTGATCCTGCACGCCCATATCTGCCATGGCCTGTTGCATGGCCTGGGAGAGCTCGGCCCTTTGCTCGGGTGACATGGACGCAAGCATGCGATCCATTGCTGCGGCTTGGCGGGCAAGGTCATCAATGAATTGATCGAGTGTTTCAGGGGCATCGGGGAAAAAATCGCTATGTTTCTCAATGAATTCTTTGTACTCGTCCTCGGTAGCGGTGCCCTCGCGGTGTTTGCTCAACAATTGGTTGAGGTCCTGCATCATTTGCGCCATCGCCGCCTGGTTCTCGGGGCTTGACATATTTTTTAGTGACTCGCTCATGCCGGCGAATTGTTGATCAATAACATCACGACGCAGGCGATCTTTCATATCATCAAATATTTGCTGGGCAACGGGTGAGCGCCACTGATAGTTCTCAAGTTCCGCCATTGCGCGCGGTATGTCGTCAGGTAATGCATCCAAGATCGCTTCGGCGAAGCGGGCGTCATCACTCGGGTCAGGAAATAGGGCACCACGCTCGACATCAAGAGCCTCAGCCAACATCTCATTTAAGTCCTCGAGCAAACCATTCATTGCTGCTGACTCACGGACTTTTTTGTAACGATCTCGAATCTGGCGATACATTTGTTCTAAACCCCGACGGCCTTTACTCCCGGTGCGCATCAGGTCACGTAACGCTTCTTGCACCGATTGACCGGCGAGGATTCGCTCGCCTAACTCGTCAACACCTTCACCCGTGTCAACCAGGGGGGCAAGCGGATCAGGGCCCCCAGAAAAGGGCCCATAGATAGCTGGCTTGCGCCTGCTCAATTGTCCGGAACCTCGGTGACGGAACTGCCGTAGGTGCTTGTTCCATCTTGCTGGTCCTTATCAATTCGACGAGTGAGCCAAAGCCCTTCAGTTGCAAACTCAATACATGAGGCAACCAGCCCTGCAGACTCCGCCATTTGCGCTTCTGTTGCGGTCAGTAACGAACCAACACCCTCCATGGGGCCAATGGCTTCCAAGATGGATGAGCTACTCATCAAATCCGAGGTCGCCAGTGTGTTTCCGGCGTCAAACCAGTCAACCAGGTTGGTTAAAAACACCCGGGTGCTCTGCCCGCCCAAGAGCGACCGCCAGGACGCCGCCGTGGCTTGGCGGGCCAGCAGAGTGAGGATCTCTACCTCGGAGCCTTCTTGGGAAACTTCGAATTCCACCTTGCCCCGCAGGGATGGCACAACGTCTTCTAAGTCACCGATCCGCACAACCGGCTCACCGTCACCATTGATGGCGGCCCGGCGCAGCGCAGCACCGGATAACTCCTCAACACAAGCGATCGAAAAACGTGCGGAGACACCACTTCGCTGGTCCACATAACTTGACTCCCGCACCAAACCGGTGAACCGTGCGACAACATCGAGCATGTGTTGGGGGATCACCGCTTGAATTGCAGCTTCTTGTTTAATCAGTTCAATCTCAAGTTGAAGGTCAAGCGGATAGTGGGTGCGAATCTCAGCACCAAAGCGGTCTTTGAGCGGGGTGATGATTCGACCGCGATTGGTGTAATCCTCTGGGTTAGCACTCGCCACCACCAACATGTCCAGGGGCAACCGCAAGTTATACCCGCGAACTTGGATATCGCGTTCCTCCAAAATGTTAAGCAGCGCGACCTGAATCCTTTCGACAAGATCAGGTAGCTCATTAATTGCAAAAATTCCACGATTGGTGCGCGGGATCAAACCAAAATGAATCGTCTCAGGGTCTCCCAAAGAGCGACCTTCAGCGACTTTGATGGGATCAATGTCACCGATAAGATCTCCGACAGAGGTGTCGGGGGTGGCAAGTTTTTCACCGTATCGCTGACTGCGGTGGCGCCAACTGATGGGGAGTTGATCCCCCTGTTCATTTGCAAGTGCGATGCAGCGAGCACAAATGGGTGCTGTCGGTTCATCGCTGATCTGGCAACCCGTTACGTGTGGACTCCACTCATCCAATAAATTAACCAGCGAGCGAATCAAGCGGGTCTTCCCCTGGCCACGCTCACCCAGTAAAACAAAATCGTGACCGGCCAGCAGCGCTCTTTCAACCGCCGGGCCCACCGTCTCTTCGAACCCAACGATACCCGGCAAAGTCACCGACCCTGCCCGCAATTTGTCCAGTAAATTCTCCTGGATTTCAGCCTTCACCGTCCGAGCACGGTAACCACTCGCAACGAGTGTGCCAAGGGTTGCAGGCAAATCAGCGGGGGTCATCGGTGCAGGTCTTCCCATCTTTGCACGATAGATGACGCCCGTTCCTACCGCAACTGCTGGCTTTTACTTCTAGCCGATTTCATCGATGCGAAACATGCGATCCAATGTCTATGGCGTCCCTGGCCCAGTCGGCCCGATATTCAAACAGCCATTCGGGGATTACTCGACTTCAACGATCTCCAAAATGTGATCAAGATGTTGAACATCTTTGATGTTCGCGGTTACTAATCGAGCCTTGTGCGCAAGCGCTGTGGCCGCAATCATGAGGTCAAGACTTCGCGCACTTGATTTCCTTTTGGCCCGGTAGGTGGCCGCCGCAATTTCGGCATAACTTGCAGCAACTGATGAGTCCACTGGGAGTGGTTCAAAAATCCGCGTGATTGCGCTAAGTCGGGCTAGTCGGTGGGAGCGCTGGGACTCACTCGGGGCAATGAGTACCCCGAATTGTAGTTCCGCAATTGACACAACGCTGATGGTGAATTCACCGTCAAGACGATCAAGTGTTGATCCAATGAGTACGCTCGTGTCCAATACCGAGCGCATCAGCGATCCCAAGGATCGGAAATTTCCTCAACTCCAAATTCGCGACGTTGGGCGTCCCATTCCGGGTCAGTCGGACTGCTAAACACCGACTTTGCGCGTTCCCATGAAACCCAACTGTCCCCGAGAATTGGCACAATTTTTGCCACCGGCCGGCCAGCCACCGTGACGGTTGCCGTATCACCGGCTTCCACTTCACGCAGGACCTCGCTGGCATTCTGGCGCAATTCCCGGACCCCAATCGTTGTCATAGTCCCAGAGT
>JBAXHK010000194.1:0-3821 GCA_037138935.1 Actinomycetes bacterium | reverse complement strand
AAATTGACGACCACTTCTGCGCTGAGTGCGGTAATTCTCTGCAGGTGGGCATAGATCAGGTGGGCATAGAGCACACCGGTTCAATTACCTCGATCATCGCAATAGGTGGAGATACAAACTCAGGCCCGATGGCCCCGGTGGGCTCCCCGTCGCTGGCTGAGCTACCTACCGGTTCGGCGCTCTTGGTGGTGCAGCGAGGGCCCGGTGAGGGTAGTGAATTCGCGCTCAACGCCGATCTGCTTACGGTCGGGCGCTCACCAGATTCTGAGGTTTTCTTGGACGATGTCACAGTCAGCCGCCGACACGCCGAATTTCGCCGCGGTAGTTCAGGGTGGAGTATTCGTGATGCGGGAAGCCTCAACGGAACTTATGTGAATCGAAGGCGCGTAGAAGACCATCAGCTTAATGGTGGGGATGAGGTGCAAATCGGGAAGTTCCGCTTTGTTTTCCTTGTCGGTGTGGAGCCAAAATCGTGAGTGGTTTGGCCCGCGGCCCGGTGGTTGGCACCATAAGCATCGGTGAGGTCTTGACTTTACTCAAGCGCGAGTTTCCTGACATCACGATTAGTAAGATCCGGTTCCTGGAAACCGAGGGATTGATTACTCCCGAGCGCACCGCATCGGGTTACCGGCGCTTCGCCGAACGCGATTTGGAGCAACTGCGTTCGGTCCTGACTTTGCAGCGCGACCAATATCTGCCCCTTAAAGTAATTCGTGAGCACTTAGAGGACTCCACGGCAGAGTCGGCTAACCAACCAGTTGCCGGTTCCGGGTTGCGCGCCGATGATTTTCGCGCTGGGGCTGGCAAGGTACGGCTTACTCGCGGTGAGTTAGCCGAAATGGTTGAGTTACCCGAGGCCTTAATCGCTACTTTAGAAACGATCGGGTTGGTTTGGGCGACCCCTGCCGGCCACTATGACGAAGATGCGCTTGCTGTTGCCAGCATTGTGGCGCAGCTAGCCCCATTGGGGGTTGAGCCCCGACACCTGAGGTCATTTCGGGTTGTTGCCGATCGTGACACCGGGCTAGTCGAGCAAATCGCCACCCCCTTTAGCCAACCCAAGGACCGAGGCCAGCGGGAGCACGCACATGAGGTGGTCCGTGAGGCCGCGGCACTCTTAGTACAACTGCACGGGGCTTTGCTACGAGCGGAACTAGTTCGCGGGGGCCTGACCTAGGGGTTAGGCTGATGGCATGCAAGCCCTTGATGTGATTGGCGTCCGCATGGAGATGCCGTCGAATAACCCAATAGTGCTGCTGCGCGAGTCGGGCGGGGTGCGGTACTTACCAATTTGGGTTGGGGCGGTCGAGGCAACCGCAATCGCTTTTGCCCAGCAGGGGGTGGTGCCACCGAGGCCAATGACCCACGACCTGCTGAAGGACGTTTTAGAGGCCACCGGTGCAACACTCGTGGAAATTCGAATCACCGCACTTGAAGATGGGGTTTTCTACGCGGTTTTGGTCTTTGCATCCGGGGTTGAAGTAAGTGCTCGGCCATCGGATGCCATAGCACTGGCGCTGCGCGCCGGGGTGCCGATCTACGGAGCTGATGCGGTCCTCGATGAGGCTGGGATAGAGCTACCGGAGGAAGACCCAACTTCGCCTAATCTGGACGACGGCCGGCAGCAGGTGGCAAGTGACGTCGAATTGAAACAATTCCGGGAGTTCTTAGACCAGGTCAGCCCCGAGGATTTCGAGTAAAGTCCGGGGGAGCGCGCCGACTCCAACCCTCCACATGAGGTTCAGACTTAGGTAGGGCCCGCACCCGTGTGTCGGGTTGACCCCTTCGGTTTAGGTTCGTAACGTTCGGTATGGCCCCCGTTCCACAGGTTGGGGTCAATTCTTCCTCAGGAGGCTTCGTGAACGCCGACGCACCGACGGGCCGGATCCCCAGTGGCCAGATCCCCAGTGGCCAAGAAGCCCTGTTCGATGATGCGGACCTAAGGCCATTACCGGCGGATATTGGCTACCGCGGCCCGGTAGCCTGCGCGGCCGCCGGAATCACCTACCGGCAACTGGATTACTGGGCGCGCACCGGCCTGGTGCAACCAACTGTTCGCGGGGCAACCGGTTCAGGTACCCAGCGGCTTTACAGCTTTCGCGACATCTTGGTTTTGCGGGTGGTCAAACGGCTGATCGACACCGGGGTCTCCCTGCCAAATATTCGAGCCGCCGTTGAGCACCTGGCCACTAACACCGGCGAGGACCTAGGGCGGATCACGCTGATGAGCGACGGCGCCACCATCTACGAGTGCCGTAGCGCCGACGAAGTCATTGACCTAGTTCGGGGTGGCCAGGGGGTTTTCGGTATCGCTGTTGGCAGTGTGTGGCGCGAGGTCGAAGGCACCTTGTCGACCCTGCCGGGGGAGCGCCCCGATGGGGTCGTAATTGAGCCAAGTGTCGGCACCGATGAACTCGCAGCCCGCCGCGCCCGCGCGGCAGCCAGTTAACACGGCCGCCTAATAAGGCGACTTAACGGGTTTAACTAGTATGTTATGACTGCTGATCGACCCCGGACGGGAGAGTCTCGCGAAAGCCATTCGCGGGCGCCGAAGGAGCACATCTCCCCGATAATCTCTCAGGCCAATGGACCGCCCGGGGAAGGCGCCTCTGGAAAGCGGGTGGATTCCACCCCGCCGACGGTGCAAGCCGCGCAAGCGGTGAAGCTCTCAGGCTGCGAGCACTCGCAGAAGACAGAGGGGGAGTGCGGTCACAACCGTGGCCGCGTATCCCGGTGCCGAAATTCGGTGCCTTAGCGCGAGGCGAATCGATGAGCAGTTCACGCAGGTTACCCCGTTCACTTGAGTCACTCCACGAGGATGACGCTTTTCAGCGTCGACATCTAGGCCCTGATGCTGATGCGATTGCAAAAATGCTGTCCGTCGTCGGCTACGACAGCCTAGAAGCGATGAGCCAAGCCGTGGTGCCAGCAGTAATCCGCTGGGGCGACGCACTAGACCTGCCACCAGCGGCCGACGAACGCACCACCTTGACACTCCTGGCGAAACTGGCAGCTAAAAACATCACGATGGTGAGCATGATCGGATTGGGTTACAGCGATACCCAGACCCCGGGCGTCATTTTGCGCAATATCTTGGAGAACCCTGCTTGGTACACGGCATATACGCCATACCAGCCGGAGATTTCACAGGGCCGGCTCGAAGCCTTACTTAACTTTCAAACCATGATCGAGGACTTAACCGCGCTTCCGGTTGCGGGCTCCTCCCTCCTTGATGAGCCCACGGCAGCCGCCGAGGCGATGACACTTTCGCTTCGACATGGTCCGAAAGATGCGCTGCGGTTTGTTGTCGACGCCGATACCCATCCGCAAACCCTCGCAGTCTTGGCAACTCGTGCCGAGCCCCTGGGTATTGAACTCGTGGTTTGTGACCTTGATGCCGGCCTACCCGATGGTGCTTTCAGCGGCGTGCTTATCAGCTACCCGGGTACCTCGGGTCGAGTTATCGATCCCACCGACTTGATTTCCGCGACACACGCCCGCGGTGCCTTAGCGATTGTTGCTGCTGATCTTTTGGCGTTGACCGTGCTCAGGCCACCCGGTGAGATGGGAGCCGATGTGGTGGTCGGTTGAGCAGAGCGGGTCGGGTTGCCAGTGGGTTTTGGTGGGGCGCACGCTGGTTTCCTGGCCGTGCGTGCGGGTCTAGCGCGCAGTTTGCCTGGTCGACGAGTCGGTGTGGGCGTTGACGCTGATGGTGCACCGGCGTATCGAGTGGCGCTGCAGAGTGTTGACCAACACATCAGGGGCGAGAAAGCACCCAGCAATCTTGGTAGCGTGCAAGTACGTCTTGCTGGGATCGCCTC
>JBAXHK010000193.1:0-3832 GCA_037138935.1 Actinomycetes bacterium | reverse complement strand
GGCTCCTACCCGATCACGCCCGCTTCTGACATCTTGCATGAGCTCAGTCGGCACAAGCGCTTTGGCGTCATGACTTTTCAAGCCGAAGACGAAATTGCCGGTGTTGGTGCCGCAATTGGTGCCTCATACGGCGGGGCGCTCGGCGTAACCACTACGTCCGGCCCAGGGGTAGCCTTGAAGTCTGAGGCTATCGGGCTGGCCGTCTCACTCGAGTTACCGCTACTTGTAGTTGACGTGCAACGTGGTGGCCCGTCAACTGGACTGCCAACAAAAACTGAGCAATCCGATCTCCTGCAGGCCATGTTTGGGCGCAATGGTGAAGCTCCGGTGCCCATTGTCGCTCCGCAGTCACCATCTGACTGCTTCTTCGCAGCAATCGAAGCCGCAAGAATCGCCATCACCTACCGCACGCCGGTGTTCTTGCTTTCGGATGGCTATCTCGCAAATGGATCTGAACCCTGGTGCGTCCCCGACGTCAGCCTGCTGGCCAAGATCGACCCCAACTTCGCCACCGAACTCAACCATGAAGGCGCTGACGGCACCATGGAGTTCTGGCCGTATCTTCGTGACCCCGAAACCCTTGCCCGCCCGTGGGCGATACCCGGGACCGCGGGCCTCGAGCATCGAATTGGCGGCATTGAGAAAGCCGATGGCGCGGGCACCATCTCATATGACGCTGATAATCACGACAAGATGGTGCGGCTGCGCCAAGCAAAAGTGGATGCCATTTCGCGCACGATCCCTGAACTCGTGGTCGACGATCCCGACGGGGATGCCCGAGTTTTGATTATGGGTTGGGGGTCAACATATGGGCCGATTGGTGCCGCTTGCCGTTTGGTGCGTGCTGAAGGCAAGTCGGTGGCCCAGATTCACCTGCGACATGTCAACCCCTTCCCGTCGAATCTTGAGACGATTCTAAAGAGCTACGACCGAGTGATCCTGCCCGAAATGAATCTAGGCCAACTTTCGATGCTCCTTCGCGCCAAGTATCTAGTCGACATCATCGGTTACAACCAAGTACGAGGCATGCCATTTAAGTCCGATGAACTAGCCACCGTGATCAATGACGTACTCGAGAGCTTGTGAGGAAGACATGACAACTGACGCATTCCCAGCCCTTTCGTTAGTCCCGAAAGCTGAGGAGCTACAGACGGCCAAGGATTTCAAGTCAGACCAAGAGGTGCGTTGGTGCCCCGGATGTGGGGACTACGCGATCTTGTCGACAGTACAAAGCTTCCTGCCTGATCTAGGCCTCAAGCGTGAGAATATTGTCTTCGTTTCCGGTATCGGTTGCTCATCGCGCTTCCCTTACTACCTCGACACCTTCGGCCTGCATTCGATCCATGGTCGTGCCCCAGCAATCGCGACCGGGTTGGCAACTTCACGGCCCGACCTTTCGGTTTGGGTAATCACCGGTGACGGTGACGCCCTCAGTATCGGTGGCAACCACCTAATCCATGCTTTGCGCCGCAATGTCAATCTCAAAATCTTGCTTTTCAACAACCGGATTTATGGACTGACCAAGGGTCAGTACTCCCCTACTTCCGAGCGCGGCAAGATCACCAAGTCGTCTCCGCAAGGCTCCCTCGACTACTCATTTAATCCGGTCTCATTGGCCCTTGGCGCCGAAGCTACTTTCGTCGCACGCACCATTGACTCTGACCGCAAGCACCTAACCGAGGTGCTCACCGCGGCTGCAGGCCACGAAGGCACCGCACTCGTGGAGATCTACCAGAATTGCAATATTTTCAATGACAATGCGTGGGAGCCCCTCAAGGACACCGATACCCGCGATGACTTAATGATGCGCTTGGTGCACGGTGAACCAATCCGTTTCGGCAAAGAGCAAGAAAAGGGCGTCATGCGCAAGGCCGATGGCCACCTTGAGGTAGTTGAGGTTGCCAAGGTGGGGCTAGACAACATCATCACCCACGATGCACACGCTAAGGACCCAGGCCTGGCGTTCGCACTTTCTCGCTTATCAAACCCACGCACTTTGGAGAACACTCCCATTGGAGTTTTCCGCGACATCACCCGCCCGTCGTATGACCGGCTGATGCGCGAGCAGATTGCCGAGGTGACCGAAGCCCAGGGCGCTGGGGACCTGCAGACTTTACTCTTCGGCAATGACACCTGGGCTGTCTCCTGAGTCATCAAGACGAACACCGAAGAGCCACACAGGGTCTGCTATTTGGCGTTGCAGCATATGGTCTTTGGGGTATGCTCCCCCTCTACTTCGCGCAACTTGATTCAGTCTCGCCGTTTGAAATCGTCGCGCATCGAGTCATCTGGTCACTAGTACTCCTCTGCATCATAATCACCGCCACGCGGGGCTGGCCAAAACTTTGTCAAGCCCTGCGTGACCGCAAGTCGGTGGGCCTATTAATCATTGCCTCAGTAGCACTGAGTATCAACTGGCTGGTATACGTCTACTCCGTTTCTGTAAACGAAGTCGTTCAGGCCTCTCTCGGCTACTTCATTAACCCATTAGTCTCTGTCGCGCTCGGCGTAATTTTGCTTGGTGAACGGCTCCGTAAAGTTCAATGGTTCGCGGTGGGGCTTGCAGTATTCGCGGTTTTGGTGCTGACCTTTTCCTATGGATCCATACCCTGGATCAGCCTGATTCTTGCCATTTCATTCGCGTGCTACGGCCTAATCAAGAAATTTGTCGGATACGGCGCCGTTGAGAGTTTGACCATTGAAACCGCGGTGCTCAGCCCGGTCGCGATTATTTTTTTGGTCACTTTGGAGAGTTCGTTGGCCGCAGCATTCATCGAAGGTGGCATCGGGATCAGCCTGATGCTGCTATTACTCGGACCGATTACGGCGATCCCGCTGCTCGCATTCGGGGCCGCGGCAACGCGGCTGCCGCTTTCAATGCTGGGATTGCTGCAGTACATCACGCCGATACTTATTTTCACCTTCGGTGTCACAGTCTTCCGCGACTCCATGTCGACTTCGCGCTGGATCGGATTCATTATCGTCTGGCTCGCACTCATTGTGTTCTCGGTCGACGCGGTACGCCATGTGAAAAAGGCCGGAAATGACCGGCGCGGTGTCCTTGCCCAGTCGCTCGAGGTTACCGAACCCGACTAATTCGGTACTTAACCGGTACGAGTTACCACGTAATCACAAAGTGTCTCTAGGGCCGATTTGGGCGCACCCGCCGGTAAGGGCGCCAGTACCGCACGGGCTTCATCCGCCCATCTGCCTGCTTCGGCCCGAGCTTCGTCAAGGGCCCGGTGGCCGCGTAATAGAGCTAGGGCTTCAGCATGCTCGGCATCGTCGGGCAGTGGGCGCTGCAATAGTTCACGAAGTCGCTCATCAGCCGGATCCTCACCGCCCAGCGCTATCAAAGTCGCTAGAGTCGGCACCCCTTCGCGCAGGTCAATACCCGGGGTCTTGCCCGACTGTGCCGAGTCAGAAGTGATATCCACGATATCATCGGCAAGTTGGAAAGCCACTCCGATGAGCTCCCCGAAACGGGTCAATACCTCAGTGACATCAGGGCTCGCACCGGACACCATGGCTCCGTAGCGGCAACTCGTGGCTATCAAGGACCCAGTTTTGTCGGCCAAGACCGCAAGATGATGCTTAACCGGATCCATCCCATCGGCGGGTCCCACCGCCTCCAGGATCTGACCGGTACACAGGCGCTCGAACGTTTCAGCTTGAATGCGAACTGCTTCTGGACCCAAGTTCGCAAGAATCCCAGAGGACCGGGCGAATAGAAAGTCGCCTGTCAAGATCGCCACCGAGTTACCCCAACGTGCATTAGCGGTTTCAGCACCTCGGCGCACCTCGGCTTCGTCCATCACATCATCGTGGTACA
>JBAXHK010000192.1:0-3846 GCA_037138935.1 Actinomycetes bacterium | reverse complement strand
TGGGATGGCAATAAGGGTTACGCCGCACCTGAACACCTTTTGGCATTACGCGAACCTGGGACGACCCCGATCCAGCGGATCTCCTGGAATCGCCCCGGGGTCAACGATTGGCATGGGTAACTAATCAGATATTGCTGGTAGTTATCCCCAAGGGCGCCCCACGTTGGTTCCCATCCACAGTTGCGGGAGCGTTGCTAGTAGTTAGGTGCCGCACCCGCGAGAGTGCGCGCAGGGGGTGGTGGTGGTGCTGCGAAAAGACGCACTCGGCCAATACGGCGAAGAAGTGGCCGCACGGTACTTAAGTGGTCTCGGGATGAAAGTGATTGAACGAAACTGGCGATGTGAGTGCGGTGAGATCGACATTGTTGCCAGTGAAGGTAGCGCGCTGGTGGTGTGTGAAGTCAAGACTCGCAGTAGCGAGGCGTTTGGTAGCCCATTCGAAGCAGTAACCCAACGCAAGCTGCGGCGGCTGCGGCAATTGGCTACCAAGTGGCTAGAAGCCCGTCAGGTCTATGCGCCGATAGTACGTATTGATGTGGTCGGAATTTTGCAGGGCGCGGTGGGACCGCCAGAAATCAAACACCTTCGTGGGGTTGAGTGATCGTGGTTGCGCAAGTACACGGAGTAGTGGTTTCAGGTGTTGCCGGATTGGTTATCCGCGTCGAGGTTGAAGTAGCTCAAGGCTTACCCAGTGTCGGAGTGATCGGATTAGCGGATGCCGCGGTGGGTGAATCCAAATGGCGCGTTCGCTCGGCAATTGGTAATGCTGGATGCAAGTGGCCGGCAGCACGCGTCACAATTGGCCTATCGCCGGCTGATATCCCGAAGCACGGCACCAGTTTGGATCTACCGATTGCAGTAGGGATCCTCCTCGCGACCGAGCAAATACCAGCTAGCTCTGCTCATGGTGCGACTTTTATCGGTGAACTGGGATTGGACGGCGAACTTCGCGCATTTCGGGCGGCCCTCCCGGCAGCAATCGCCGCACAGCGCTGCGGTATTAAACGCGTATATGTTGCGCCGGGCAGCGCCAGACAGGTCTGCGTAGTTCCTGGTGTCGAAGTTGTGGTTATCCGTGACCTAGCCCATCTGGTATCGGTACTGAGAGGTGAAGCGCCTCCCGATGACATACCTGAGGCCGAGCAATTCAAAGCTGCGACCCCTAGCTTTGATATGCGCGATATCCGCGGACATGCACACGGTCGTTTCGCACTTGAAGTTGCGGCCGCTGGTGGGCACCATCTCTCGCTCTTAGGCCCACCGGGTGTTGGTAAAACGATGTTGGCCGAACGGTTGCCAACCATCTTGCCCGATCTTGACGAGCAAACTGCAATTGACGTCACTTCAATTCACGCGGTTGCCGGAAGATTGCCGGCCGGTGCGGGCCTGGTAAGCCGGCCACCATTTCAAGCACCCCATCATTCGGCTTCAGCAACCGCGCTCCTGGGCACGGTGCGTGGCCACCGGACCATTCCGGGCGCGCTGACCCTCGCGCACGGTGGGGTGCTTTTTTTGGACGAAGCCCCTGAATTCACGCGTCCCAGTTTGGAGGGTTTGCGGCAACCGATGGAGTCCGGAGTTGTGCGAATAATGCGGGCCGCTGAAAGCATCGACCTACCTGCCAGATTTCAGCTAGTGATGGCCGCAAACCCCTGCCCGTGTGGCCACGGAGTCGGTAAGGGCGCGTCATGTCGGTGCACGGCGATGGCAAAGCGTCGCTATACCGAACGCCTATCGGGGCCACTTCGAGATCGCATTGATATCCGCCTTGAAGTACTGCGCCCAACTATGGGTGAACTAGCCGCGCAGGCCGGTGATAGCAGTGCGCAGATTGCTGAACGCGTCGCTCTGGCTCGCACCAGAGCCGCAGTTCGATTTAGTGAGCTGCCGTGGTCGGTCAATGCCCAGTTACCGGCGGGGGAGCTGCGGCGAAAATGGGCTCCGGATGCCGGCGGGTGTGCGCTCTTGACCGAGGCGGAGCGTGGAGGGTTGAGTCTGCGCGGGGCCGATCGAGTACTGCGAGTGGCCTGGACCTTGGCGGATCTTTGTGAAGAGGTGGGGCCGGGTCGCGACCACATTGCGATGGCACTTGGCCTACGTGGTCCTGAGAGCGGGCCTAAAAATGATTGAGTCCGAAGTAGATGCGCTAGTTGCTTTGGCGCATCTTGGTGAGCCTGGTGATCAAGTTCTCGGCGCCTATGTGCGAAAACTCGGGCCGGTGGCAGCGGTTGCGGCAATCACGGCACGCAAGAGCGGGCTCCGCGATGGAGCAGGCCTTCATGCGCGACTTGGCCTAGCTGACCCGCAGGCAGCTCGTGAAAAGTGTCAACGCATTGGCGCGGAGATTATTACCCGCGGGACAATCAATTGGCCGACCCAACTTGATGATCTAGGCGATGGGGCCCCGTTCGCATTGTGGGTGCAAGGAGCGGCTGGCCTACGGCTCGCGGCGCTGCGGTCACTTGCAGTTGTTGGTGCCAGAGCAGCAAGTTCATATGGTGAATCGGTCGGCCGCGACTGGTGTGCAACTTTCGCTGATGCTGGTTGGACAGTGGTATCGGGTGGGGCTTACGGCATTGATGCGGCGGCCCATCGAGGCGCCCTTTCAGCAGGTGGCATAACAGTATGTGTACTAGCAAGTGGAGTTGATGTTGCGTACCCGAGAGCCCATGAGGCGTTGATTGCACGCATCGCCGATGAGGGGGTGGTGGTCAGTGAATCGCCGCCGGGTGAAGGGGTACGCCGGCACAGGTTCTTAAGTCGCAATCGGATAATCGCGGCGTTGACTAGAGCGACGGTCGTTATCGAGGCTTCGGTGCGCTCTGGTACTACCTCAACGGCAAACGCGGCAGTGCAACTCAATAGGCACGTTTTAGCGGTGCCGGGTCCGGTCACGTCACCAATGTCAGCTGGCTGCCACAATCTGATTCGGGAGCAGGGCGCCATTTTGGCTTCATGCCCGGAGGATGTCCTTGAGGTACTCGGCCCTCTTTCGGTCTCGATCCCACGTGGTGGTCCTGATAAAAGATTGTGGGTCGTACCCCAGAGGCCAACCGATGATCTCACCCCGCGGGAGGCGCGAGTCCTAGACGCATTCCCCGGTCGCGGTGAGGTTTCTTTGAACAAATTGGTCTGTGATGCTGGGATGAGCCCGATGGACGTCACCGCGGCACTTGGCATCTTGGCGATCGGGGGATTTGTGCAGCCAAGTGGCATGAGTTGGGCCCGCACTGGGCGCGCCTGAAGCACCAACTCGCCCAGTGTTGTCACGATGGAGTCATGCCGGGTGAATTGACCGCACGAATTGACCTCGATGAGGCCTACTCGGGCTTCACGATTTATCTGCGCGATGAGCGGGGTCGAAGCCCGCACACGGTGCGCGCCTATTTAGCCGATCTTCGAGACCTCTTCAATTTTGCGATCGAGCGGGGCTGCAATAGCCCAAACGACATAACTTTGCCTTTACTTCGTGCATGGCTCGCCTCACTTCATGGCGGTGGCCAGGCGAGGGCCACCATTGCGCGAAAAGCGGCATCAGCGCGGGCTTTTACGGCTTGGGCGTTGCGTCGCGGTTATACCGAAACTGATCTCGGAGTGCGCCTAGCGAGCCCACAAGTATCACGCACTTTGCCAACCGTGCTAGATGTTGATCAAGCCACCGCGGTGATGAATCATGCGGATGTTGCGAGCGATGACGGTGACCCACAGGCTGTTCGCGACCGCTGCGTCGTCGAGCTGCTGTATGCGACCGGGATTCGCGTCTCGGAGTTGTGCGGTATCGATATCCGTGACGTCGATCTTGGCCGACGCACTGTTCGAGTAATTGGTAAAGGTGATAAGGAGCGG
>JBAXHK010000191.1:0-3849 GCA_037138935.1 Actinomycetes bacterium | reverse complement strand
GATTGGCCGTGACGCAAAGTCTGCGGGCCGCGTGCAGTCGATCGCGGTACGACTCGTTGTTGACCGTGAGCGTGAGCGCATTGCATTCCGCTCAGCCGGCTATTGGGATATTGAGGGCACTTTCACCCCCGGTGACTTTGACGCGAAGCTAACGAGCGTCGATGGGGTGCGGGTGGCAGCCGGGCGCGACTTCGATGAACTCGGCGCCCTGAAGACCAAAGACTTAATCCTGCTCGATCAAAAGGCCGCTCAAGAATTAGTTACCGGCTTGGCGGATGCCACATTCACGGTGCGCTCGGTGGTGCAAAAGCCAAGTGAGCGTTCACCTAAGGCGCCTTTTATAACGTCGACATTGCAGCAGGAGGCATCGAACCGGCTGCGCTGGGGCGCCCAACGCACGATGCGAATTGCGCAAAGCCTTTACGAAAACGGATTCATCACCTACATGCGTACTGACTCCGTGCACCTATCGGATCAGGCGATAAAAGCGGCACGGGATCAAGCCCGCGAGTTGTACGGCGCCGAATATGTGCCGAACGCACCGCGTAAATACTCAAGCAAGGTCAAGAACGCGCAGGAGGCTCATGAGGCGGTCCGCCCGTCCGGTGACTCTTTCCGCACCCCCGGTGAAGTATCGGGCGAACTAAATGCAGATGAGTTTGCCCTGTACGACCTAATCTGGAAGCGCACCGTGGCATCACAGATGGTCAATGCGAAAGTGGCAACCACCACTGTCAAGTTCGGTGCACCCAGCAAAACTGGTAGCGATACAGAGTTCACCGCATCCGGCACCGTTGTGGTTTTCCCCGGCTTCTACGCGGCACTCAAAGACATCGCTGACGATACGAATGAGGATGACCGCGAGCGCGAACTGCCGAGCATGGCCGAGGGCCAGGCTATTAAGGCAACTAAGTTGGATGCTTCCTCCCATAGCACTAATCCACCGGCTCGCTTCACTGAAGCAAAGCTCGTGCAGCGCCTAGAAGAGTTAGGTATCGGTCGTCCGTCGACATACGCATCAATCATGTCGACGATCATTGATCGCGGTTATGTCTGGAAGAAGGGCTCAGCCCTGGTACCCAGCTTCACCGCGTTCTCGGTGGTTCGGCTACTCGAAGAGCACTTTGAAGCATTGGTTGATTATCAGTTCACCGCCAATATGGAAGAAGTACTTGACCTCATCGCCAACGGTGAGTCAGATCGGGTTCAACAGCTAGAGGCATTTTGGCGCGGTGGGCAAAGTGTTTCAGGGCCATTCCCGGGCATTAAGCCACTAACAGAAGATCTCTCGGCCATCGATGCGCGCGAAATTGCTACCAGCCCAATTGAGGGCACCGATGCCACCCTTCGCGTGGGCCGATATGGCGCTTATGTTGAACGCGGCGAGGAGCGGGCGAATATCCCGATCGGGTTAGCCCCGGATGAGTTGACGGCGGAGAAAGCCGAAGAACTACTGGCGATGCCATCGGGTGATCGCGAGCTTGGGGTGGATCCTGATAGCGGGTTAGACATCGTCGCGAAGACCGGGCGCTACGGCCCTTATTTCACCGAAGTGCTGCCGGAGGGTTCACCGAAGTCGGCGAAGCCGCGCACGGCCTCACTGTTCTCGGATATGACTCTTGACACCGTGAACCTTGAGGATGCCCTGCGCCTTTTGAGCCTGCCTCGAGTAGTCGGTGTCGACACCGCAACGAGTGAAGACATCACCGCACAAAATGGTCGATACGGCCCGTATTTGATGCGCGGCGCGGACTCCAGATCACTTACGAATGAAGCTGAGATCTTCACCGTCACCTTGGAGCAGGCACTCGCCCTGTATGCCCAACCGAAACAGCGGAGGGGTAGGGGTCAAGCCGCTGCGCCAATCCGCGAAGTTGGTAATGACCCGACCACGGGCAAACCGATCGTGGTTCGCGAAGGCCGATTTGGACTTTATGTCACCGATGGTGAAACCAATGCGTCACTTCGTACCGCTGATGACCCAACAACCATCTCAGTTGATCGGGCCAGTGACCTACTTTCTGAGCGCCGTTCTCGCATTGCCCTTGATGGTGGAGTGAAGAAGACCACCAAGCGCGTGGTGAAGAAGGGTACGAGCAAAGCCGCGAAGAAGGCGGCGACCAAGCGCACCGCGAAGAAACCCAACAAGAAAGCGGTCAAGCGCGCAGCTTTAGCTCCTGCTGGTTCGCGGTAGTCATGCCCGGCGTGTTCATTGCGTTTGAGGGCGGCGAGGGCGCCGGTAAATCAACGCAGGAGCGCCTGCTCGCCGAGCACCTCATAGCAAGTGGTCACGAAGTTGTACGCACCCGTGAACCCGGTGGCACTCCGGCTTCGGAGGCTATGCGAAATATCGTCTTGAGTCCGGAGTTCACCGGTCTTGACGCAAGATCAGAGGCGCTCTTATTTGCTGCATCACGCGGTGAGCATGCGGCGCGCGTTATTCGTCCCGCCCTTGATCGTGGAGCGGTAGTGGTGTGTGATCGGTATCTGGATTCTTCGGTCGCCTACCAGGGATACGGGCGTAACCTAGGGGCCGAAAAAGTACGCAGCCTCAGTTTGTGGGCGACGAATAACCTGCTGCCCGACTTGACGATCGTGCTCGATGTCGATCCGGTTATTGGATTAACGCGAATAACTAATCCAGATCGCCTAGAGGCCGAACCACTTGCTTACCACGAGTTGGTGCGCGCTGCGTTCTTGGAGACCGCTAATGGAGAACCAGATCGCTATCTCGTGATTGATGCGAGCCGGGCCGTGAGTGACATCGCCGCAGAGGTAAGTGCACGCGTCGACCTACTCGTGCAAGGGCGGCAATGAGCGTCTGGGATGCCCTCGTCGGCCAAGATACGGTGGTCGAGCAACTCAAGCGGGCGGTGGTTAGTGCCGAGGCGATGACTCGGGGTGAACCAGGGCCAGCAATGACCCATGCTTGGCTGTTTACCGGCCCCCCCGGGTCAGGTCGATCGACGGCGGCAACATGTTTTGGCGCCGCACTTGTTTGCCCAGAAGGCGGCTGCGGGGTATGTCAGGCCTGCCGCACGGCACCACTTAATGGCCATCCGGATGTTGATGTAATTCGCCCTGAGGGCCTTAGCTATAGCGTTGATGAAGCCCGGGCACTAGTGAAGCAGGCGGCTATGTCACCTGCGAGCAGCCACTGGCATGTGGTCATAGTTGAAGATGCCGATCGGTTGACAGATCAAGCGGTTAACGTTTTGCTGAAGTCGATCGAGGAGCCACCTCCGCATACTGTCTGGTTGCTATGTGCGCCGAGCGTTGAAGATGTACTTCCGACCGTCGTGTCCAGAACACGTCACATCCCGCTGCGAACTCCGTCAACGAGCGAGGTAGCGAAGGCACTCACGGATCGCTACGGAGTGGACGCAGCGATTGCGGCGTTTGCCGCTCGTGCCTCCCAAGGCCACATTGGTCGAGCTCGGGCCCTTGCCACCGATGAGCACGCTCGTATCCGTAGGCAAGAGGTATTAAGGGTGCCACTTGAGCTGCGGGATCTACGTTCATGCTTTATTTGCGCCGCCAATATCTTGGAGGCTGCTACCGAGGATGCTGAAGCTATTACCGCACCGCTGAATCAAGCCGAAATCGAAGACCTTGACGCGAGTTTCGGAGTTGGCGGCTCGGCGGCAATTAAGGGGCAACTGAAGCGGTCGCGCGACAGCGCACTCAAAGATTTAACTAAGCGCCAGAAAACTCGAAGCACGCGCACGGTTCGCGATCAAGTTGACCGAGCACTACTTGATTTGCTCGGTCTATATCGCGATGTGCTAGTTATTTCGATGGACGCATTAGTGCCGCTGATCAACGAGGAGATGCGGCCCCAGATCCAGC
>JBAXHK010000190.1:0-3879 GCA_037138935.1 Actinomycetes bacterium | reverse complement strand
GCCCCTATCGGCCCACTAATTTGGGGAATCTTTATCGATGGATTTGGCGCATCCTCGACCCTCGTTTTACTCGGAGTGCTAACTTTAGTATTCGTGAGTGTGCATGTGTCATTCGATCGTCGCGCTCACACTGACGGTGCGCCTCTAATAAACCGTCCGTAGATTGCCTAACAGGCCGAGTCGACTTCACCCTGTCAGGGCGAACTGCGCTGCTGGTTTTTTAGTCGAGTTGCCCGAGTGCACGCAACCTAGCTCGGCCGCGAGCGGAGGTACGTGGATCATCCGATGCGGCGTCAGCCTTAGCTGCATCCGCATCAATTTCTGATTCAAACTCCGCCGACTCAGCCAAGATGGTCACGCCGCCCTCGGTCACCGATAGGTAGCCCCCATCAACAGCGATGCGCAGGTCATCCTCGCCCTCGCGCTCAACCCGAACCATTGCATCCTCAACGAGTTGCGCCACAACGGGGATATGCCGCGGCAGGATCCCGATCTCGCCAGAGGTCGTGCGCGTGAAGAGGAAGGTCGCCTTGCCAGACCAGATCTTGCGTTCGACAGCGACTATCGTTACATCCAATTCGGCCATCTCATAGCACCTTTCGACTCAGCCAAGTCCGCATCACAAAGTAACGCCGTAACTCAAGGCTTTCTTCGCCAAATCGTCAAGGCCACCGATTAGGAAGAACGCTTGCTCCGGAACATGGTCGAAATCGCCCTTGCAGAGCCGGCCAAACGCCTCGATATTTTCTTTCAAGGGCACCGTGGAGCCAGGCTGGCCGGTGAACTGCTCAGCAGCCATCATGTTCTGGCTGAGGAAGCGTTCAATGCGGCGGGCCCTGTTGACCAACTGCTTGTCTTCCTCGGACAACTCATCGATACCGAGAATAGCGATGATGTCTTGGAGATCCTTGTAACGCTGCAGGATCCGGATGACCTCCTGAGCGACCCGATAATGCTCCTCACCCAAGATTGCCGGGTCGAGAATCGTAGAGCTGGATGCCAACGGATCAACCGCGGGGAAGATGCCCTTGGAGAACACCTTGCGAGAAAGCTCGGTGGTGGCATCGAGGTGCGCGAAGGTCGTGGCCGGGGCCGGGTCGGTGTAGTCATCAGCCGGCACGTATACCGCCTGCATCGAGGTGATGGACCGTCCGCGAACCGAGGTGATTCGCTCCTGCAACTGGCCCATCTCGTCAGCCAGTGTCGGCTGGTAGCCCACCGCCGATGGCATGCGGCCGAGCAAGGTTGACACCTCCGAGCCCGCCTGGGTGAACCTGAAGATGTTGTCAATGAAGAGCAGCACATCCTGCTTTTGCACGTCGCGGAAGTACTCCGCCATGGTCAGGGCCGAAAGTGCAACGCGCATGCGCGTGCCCGGCGGCTCATCCATCTGGCCGAAGACCAAGGCCGTGTCTTTGAGGACATTCGCATCGCGCAACTCCACCCAAAGGTCATTGCCCTCGCGGGTACGCTCCCCGACCCCGGCGAACACCGAGGTGCCACCGAAGTTACGTGCGATGCGGTTGATCATCTCTTGGATGAGCACCGTCTTGCCCACTCCGGCGCCACCGAATAGCGCGATCTTGCCGCCTCGAACATATGGCGTGAGCAGATCCACGACCTTAAGACCGGTCTCTAGCATCTCCGTGCGTGGCTCGAGCTCATCAAAGTTGGGCGGGGGGCGATGGATTGGCCATCTTTCGAATTCAGCTCCGTAGCCGGGCTCGTCCAGGCACTGCCCGAGGGTGTTCCACACGTACCCCTTAACACCGTCACCTACTGGAACCGTCAGTGGACCACCAGTGTCGATCACCTCGGCACCACGCACCAGACCGTCGGTGGGCTGCATTGAGATCGTGCGCACGAGGCTGTCACCGAGGTGCTGTGCTACCTCAAGGGTGACAGTCTTGGCCATTGGACCGTACGTGATCTCGACGCGCAGCGCGTTGAACAGCTCAGGCACCGAGCCGCGAGGGAACTCTACGTCAACCACGGGACCGGTGATGCGAACCACGCGTCCAGCTGTGTCGAGGGTGCTGCTGAAATTACCATCAGTCTCTTGGGTGGCGGTCATGGTCCTCTTCACTTCCTTCGCGATTTACTTGACGGCATCGGCGAGGGCATTCGCCCCACCGACGATTTCACTTATTTCCTGGGTGATCTGTGCCTGACGCTCGCGGTTCGACATCAAAGTGAGTTCCTTGATTAGATCGTCCGCGTTATCAGTGGCCGCCTTCATTGCGCGGCGACGAGATGCCGATTCTGATGCGGCCGACTCAAGTAGTGCTGAGAAAATGCGAGTAGCAACATATCGGGGCACCAGCGACTCAAAGAGTGCATCGGCATTGGGCTCGAAGGAAAACAGGGTCTGCGGGCCAGAGTCTTCCTCGGCGTACTGCACCTCAATCGGCGCGATCCGCCTAGCCTCAGAAGTCTGGGACAGCATCGATCGAAACTCCGTATACACGAGATGTAGCTCATCTACCCCTAAGATTCCATCCTCACCTGGGTCATCGCCATCATCATCGGCACCGGAGAGGAAGGCTGCAACTAGGGAGTCCGCGACCTCCTTAGCGTGTTCGTAGGTAGGCCGCTCGGAGATCCCCACCCATGAGTCGGTTATCGCCCAGTTGCGGAATTTGAAATAGGTCAGCGCCTTGCGCCCAATAACGTAGAGGACCGGGGTCTTGCCCTCAAGGCGCAGCATCGCGATCAACTCTTCGGCAAGACGTAAAACATTCGCGTTGTATCCACCGCAAAGGCCACGATCGGAGGTAACCACCAGCACCCCGGCGCGCTTGGGGTTCTCACGGGGCACCAACACCGGGTGATCAAGTGCTGAACCCGATGCCAGATCGGACAACAGGTTCGTGATCTCGTTTGAGTACGGGCGTGCGGCATGAACCCGTGCCTGTGCCTTCGCGATCCGAGACGTCGCGATAAGTTCCTGTGCCTTGGTGATCTTCTTGATCGACTCCGCAGAGCGGATACGACCGCGAAGTTCGCGTAATGTCGCTGCCATTACTTCTTCTTCGGAGCCGGCTTGTTCACCTGGACCGACTCCTTCTGTACGTCTTCTTCAGCCAACGCCTCCACGCGTTCGTCCGGAATGACCGAACTACCGTCTGACGTCGCGAAACCCTTTTTGAAGTCGACAACCGCGGCTACCAGTTGCTGCTCGGTTTCTTCGTTGAGCTTTAGGGTGTTTTTGATGTCGTCGAAGATGCCAGGACGCGAGGCTTGCAGGTGCTCAATGAACTCCGACTCGAAGCGAGTGACATCTGCCACCGGCACCGAATCGAGGTGCCCTCTGGTGCCGAGCCAGATCGCAACCACTTGGTTTTGAACTGACATGGGGCTGAATTGATGCTGCTTTAGGAGTTCGACCAGCCGAGCACCGCGCTCCAGTTGCGCCTTTGAGACGGCATCAAGATCGGAGGCGAATGCTGCGAAAGCCTCCAACTCGCGGTACTGAGATAGATCCAGTCGCAGCGAACCGGCTACTTCCTTCATCGCCTTAATTTGCGCCGCGCCGCCGACTCTTGACACTGACACGCCGACGTTGATGGCCGGGCGGACACCTTGGTTGAAAAGATCCGTTTCCAGGAAGCACTGGCCATCGGTGATCGAAATGACGTTGGTCGGAATGTAGGCCGAGATGTCGTTAGCTTTGGTCTCGATGATCGGCAGACCCGTCATCGAACCAGCGCCAAGTTCATCGGAGAGCTTCGCGCAGCGCTCGAGCAAACGAGAATGCAGGTAGAACACATCGCCGGGGTATGCCTCGCGACCTGGTGGGCGGCGCAGCAGCAACGAGATGGCGCGGTAGGCCTCGGCATGCTTGGTTAGATCGTCGAAAACGATTAGCACGTGCTTGCC
>JBAXHK010000189.1:0-3923 GCA_037138935.1 Actinomycetes bacterium | reverse complement strand
CAGGCTCTGGCGCACAAGAGCGCTGGCGATCGCGCACCCGACAACGCCGCCACCGACCACCGCGACGTCGTATGTCTGCTCCACACCGTCGATTATCGCTCAAGCGGTTCGAAGATGTTCCGGGGTTGCCATCCGGCAATGATCTCGGCTTCGGCTCCGGGCCCCAATAAGCCGCGCAGGGTGGTGGCGGCAATACCAAGGGCAGTGGCGCAGCCATGGGGGTAGACCTCGATGGCAATGCCCAGATCGTCGGCCTGAAGTTGCATTAAGACCTTTGATTGAGTTAGGCCACCATCAACGCGCAGCACTTTCAGCGACTCACCCAGATCGATTTCGACGGCGCGCACCACCGACGTGACTTCGGCTGCGAGTCCGGTAAAAAAGGCGCGCGCGATATGGCTAGGGGTGCTTGCGAGGCTGAGTCCGGTGATTTGCGCCCGCTGATTTGGCGCCCAAACCGGCGCCCCCCGACCGGTAAATACCGGCTCGAAATTCACGCCAGCGGTATCGGTAACCGCACCTGCTAGCACATCGAGATCGGCTGGGTCTTTAATTAACCCGACCCGTTGCAACCACGAGACGCCGGCTCCTGCGCTATATACCTGCCCGTCAATGCAAGATGAGCGGGTGCCGTCAGAAAATACCCAAGCCAGTGAAGTTGCGAGCTTTGAAGTGGATTGGATGTGTGCGGCACCGACATTGGCCAATAAGAAGGCACCCGTGCCGTAGGTGCACTTGGCGAGGCCTCGAACGTTGCAGCCCTCGGCGAAGAGCGCCGCCTGTTGATCAACCATCAGGCCGATCACGGGGATGGAGCCGCCGAACACTTCAGTGGTGCCAACTTGTGCATCGCAGGGCAAAATTTCAGGCAGTGTTGACGGGTCTATGCCGTAGCTATCGCAGGCAGCGGTGGACCACTTCAAAGTTTCGGGGTCGAGTAATTGGGTGCGTGATGCGGTCGAAAAATCGGTTACATACCTACCGGTAAGCCGCGCCGTCACAAAGGCATCAATAGTTGAAATCACCGCATCGGCCGGCAATTGGTTATTGCGCTTTAGCCACGTCATTTTCGGGGCAGCAAAATACGGATCAACCGGTAAGCCCGTGATTGACCAAAGTTTTTCTTGTTCAAGAGGAGAAAACCCATCGGTGATCACATGTGAGCGGCGGTCTTGCCAGGAAAGCGCCGGTGTCAGCGCGGCCCCTGTTGCCCGGTGCCAGCCGAGCACGGTCTCACCTTGATTACCAAGACCAACGGCGTCAATGCGAGCACCCGAATGCGCTATTGCTGCTCGACCGGCTGCAATCACACTTTCGATAAGTAACTCTGGATCTTGCTCAATCATGTCACCGTCAAATGTCAATCCGGCTACTGGTACATCGACCTCGCTGAGGATTCCGCGAGATTGACACCACACCACGGCTTTGGTCGCCGAAGTCCCTTGATCAATTGCGAGAATTATCAATGGCAATTAGCCGATGGATAGGCCCAGTAACTCGCGCGAGACGGCATCCGCTCCGCGCCAGCAGTCATGGAATGAAGTGTAGAGGGGGATCGGTGCCATGCGGATGATGTTTGGCTTGCGATCATCGGGGATGACGCCCCAATTTTCGTCCATACGCTTAGCAAATTGCGCAACATCGGTGTCGATTCGGATAGAAATTTGACTGCCGCGCCGAGCAGCTTCGCGCGGTGTCACAATCCCAAGTGGAGCTCTCGTGGCGAGATCGTCAAGGAGCGAAAGCAGGTAGTCACTTAGCTGCAAACTGCGTTTGCGCAAGGCGGGCATCCCGACCGAATCAAAGATCTCCAGCGACGCGCGAATGGGAGCAATGGCGAGAGTTGGCGACGTGGAAAGCACCCAAGCTTCGGCCGTCGGTGGGGTGTCGATTATCGGCGCCATGTCGAAGCGGGTTTCGAGCCGATTGCCGTACCAACCCTCGAGGCGTTGGATATCGGGGTCGGCTAGATGCCGCTCGTGGACAAAGGCAGCGGCAATAGCACCCGGCCCGGAGTTCAAATACTTGTAATTGCACCAAGCTGCGAAGTCAACCCCCCAATCGTGCAGTGATAGCGGCACATTGCCGGCGGCGTGCGCCAGATCCCACCCGACGAAAATTCCGGCTTTACGGCCCGCGGCGGTGATGGCCGCGATGTCCATCAGTTCACCCGTCAGGTAGTTGATGCCGCTGAGCATCAGGGTGGCAATTCGGGGCCCTTGCTGTTCGATCACGGAGATCACATCTTCGGTACGAAGAACATCTTCACCCGCGCGCGGGCGTAGGCGAAGGATGGCTTCATCGGGGTCGTATCCGCGTAGGCGGGCGTGGCTGCGCACTGCGTAGGAGTCTGACGGGAACGCATAGTCCTCGATGAGGATCTGATGGCGCTCGGCGGTTGGCCGATAAAACGATGCGAGCATCAGGTGCAGGTTCACGGTCAAGGTATTCATCACTGAAACTTCTTGGGGCAGCGCGCCAACCACCCGACTCAAAGCTTCATTCACATACTGGTGGTAGTGCAGCCACGGATCATCGCCGGTGAAGTACCCGTGCACACCGCGCTGCGACCAGGATTCAAGAACATCTTGGATCGCTGCTGCCGTGGTAATTGGTTGAAGCCCGAGGGAGTTGCCGGCGAAGTATGCCTCGTGCGGGTAGGAGCCCCTATTTGCCGGCAATTGGATGAACTGCGACCGAGTTGCTGACGGGTGTGCGGTATCTAGGTCATAGGCATACTGCTCTGACAGGTTCATTACCGAACTTGCTCCTAGCTGCTTAGAAATGGGTCTAGATGAATCCGGCTATTAAACATATGCGCGATACGACCATAGTTCATCAAAAGTTACCCGTGACATGCTTTTTTCTAGCCACTGGATACCCGACGAACCACCACTACCGACTTTGGCTCCGAGTGACTGCTTCACCGCACGTAAGTGCAGGGCCCGCCAATCTAGGAAGGCCTGTGAGATCTCCGAAAGCACATCACCGAGCATACGTAGTGGATCATTGACCGGAAGTTCGGTATAGACCTTCACCCACGCCGCCTGGACTGAATCATTTGGCGTGTATGCCTCGGCGTGATCACCATTGAGGTGGTCGGCATCGATGGCGTAGCCGGCGCGTACTAGGCAGGAAAGACCCTCCTCATAGAGGCTTGGTGACTCTAGGGTCGCAATGAGCGGGATGAACACCTCGGGGTTGGGTTCGTAGAGCCGGGTTAGTGCCCGTGACTTCAAGCCCATCATGAACTCAACATGACGGTAGGTCCACGATTGAAAGCCTGATGCAACCCCGAGTTGATCCCGGAAGCGGCCAAACTCCATCGGTGTCATGGCATTAAATGATGGCCAAGTGGCGTTCAGGGCCTGCCAATGCAGTGTCGAACGGCGCAGGGTTACGACAGCACCGAGAATGTCGTCAGCTCGCATCTCGGCAATGGCTCGTTGCCATTCACGCCAGATCAATCCGAAATACAACTCCATGACCTGCGAAATCACCAAGAAGGGCAGTTCGGTGGGCTCATCGGTGCGGGTCTTTTGCATGCGATGGAGTTCCATGGTGTGCACGTATTGGTCGTAGGGGGTTTCGCCGGTGAACTCAACGATTGGAGCGCCACCGGTGGTGGCGGCCTGTTGGTCTCGATCGGCTGCGGTTTTGTGGGTTGCCATTTGGACATGATGCCGATGAAAGGCCAGCCGGGGAAGTAGGAATATAAGGGTCAATATCAACTAGACTTTCAGATCACAACTCAGAAATGTAATTGACTTACCGATTGAAAGGTGGCCCCGTGGCTATTAACCTCGATCAAATTGATTGGAAACTCCTTGCCGAGCTCCAACTCGATGCGCGACTCTCATTTAGCGAGCTATCAAGGCGGGTGCACCTATCGGCGCCAGCGGTGGGTGAGCGGGTGCGCCGAC
>JBAXHK010000188.1:0-3951 GCA_037138935.1 Actinomycetes bacterium | reverse complement strand
ATCTTGATCCGAGCCTGCACCTCGTGTTGTTGTGGTTCCGGGGGGTTTCTGGTGTTATGGTCGAAGAGCTCGAGATCGACCAGCCAGATCGCGTGACCACCGTCAAGGTGCCAATGCGTTCTTCCCCACTGTGCGAGGAGTGTTCGCTCTGATTCGTCGACCTACGTCAGCGGTGCTGGCGTTAATCCTTTTGGCGTCCGCCGGCGTTGCCGCAGCGCCGATTTCTGCATCTCCAGAGGCAACTGCGCGGCCATTTGTGCTGCCGCAAATTGACCAGGCACCGGCGCTACCCGCCATTGCCGGAGTTTCAAGTAGCGGAAGCGGCAAACCCGCCACCCCACGTTCGGTGCCGGCGGCGGCCGCCTTGGGTACCGGGGTTTTCACCATCTACAGCGGCCTTGGAACCCCGGTGGCCCGAACGGCGGTCACCTTTCCAGTGGCCGGTGGCACGCCACTGCTCGCCGATTGGGATGGCGATGGCTTAGCGACGCCGGGTCGCTACGAGGCCGGTCAGTGGTTTAGTTCCTCGGCGATCTTGGGCAACACGGGCTGGGAGGCCAAAGCCTCCTGGGGTGGTCAGGTTGGCGATGTGCCGGTGGTGGGCGACATCAACGGTGACCGCAAGGCTGATATCGGGGTTTACCGTGCTGGCCAGTGGCTTTGGCAAATTACCGGCGGTGCAACCGTTGATGAAACTTTCGGCGAGCCGGGCGATCTTCCGGTCGTTGGTGATTGGGATGGTGACGGGCTCGACGACGTTGGCGTCTTCCGCGCCGGTAGTTGGATCCTGCGCTATGCGAACGTAAAGAAAGCGCCGAAGGTTAGTAAGGGCGTTGTCGTCACCATGGTCCCCGAGGCTAATGCCGCGATTCTCACCTTCCCTTTTGGGCTGCCAACCGATACGCCAATTGTTGGTGACTGGAATGCCGATGGCATTGATACCCCTGGCGTTGTGCGTGATCGCTCGCAGTGGATCTTGAGTAGCGGTGCCGCCAAACTTAAGCAATCGACGACGATAAACGTGCCACTTGCTGCTGATCAGACCGCCTTGGTCGGTACGCAGGCCACTTTGCCCGGCCACTGCCCGACGGCTACCTCCACCTCGGAAAAGAAGGCTTACAAGATTGCTCGCCGCGTGATGGCCCCGGCCACCACCAAGGGAACTTTGAAGATCGACGGCATGGCCGAGATCAAGGCAACCATAAATGACGGGCTGCGTTATGTGATCGTCAACGACCTAACCAAGAGGCTTAAGGGCTTAAGTTCATTGCCCTACTACGACGCACTGAATCGCTACCCAACAGATGAAGAATCAATCCGACGCGTGGCAAACTCGGCGCAAGCGGCGGCCATCATGGCGACAACAAGTGACTGGAAGAAAGTCAACGGAATCAGCCGCAATGAACTAGTGAGTTACGCGCGTTGGCAAATTCGCACCGTGACGTGCCAGCATGCGGTTAATTCACCGGGCGGTTGGGGTAATACTTTTCAGTCAGCATTGTGGGCCACGGTTGCCGGGCAAGCCGGTTGGTTGCTCTGGCGTGAATTGAGTTCGCAGGAGCGCGCATATGTGGCTTCAATGGTGGCGGCCGAAGCGGATTACTCAGTGGCGCGCGGCCCGTTCTACTTCCGCAACCGCGCGGGGGTTGAGTTAACTCCGGGGGATTCGCGCGCCGATGAAGTTTCATGGGATCTAATGGCCCCGGCTCTTGCAATGGCGATGATGCCGAAAGATCCACGCGTGCCCACTTGGCGGGCGACTTTAGTTTCGCTATCTATTGCCGCATTTGCCCGCCCGAGTGATCTAACTTCCAACGGTATTTACAACGGTGTCATCCTGCGAAATTCCTTGCCCGGTACTAACGCCAATGAAGACGGCACCATCACCAACCACGGGAAGGTCAACCCTGACTACACCCAAAACGTGCAGCATCTTTGGTGGGCGGCGAGCTTGCTGCGCAACGCTAAACAAAGTGTTCCGGGTGCGGTGTTCCTCAACGCTGACGTCGTGTATCGGGCCTTAGCGGTCGTCAACTTCCCATCACCGCCTTATGCGGCACCTGGAGGTGTGGTGTACCAGCCCCTCGGGCAAATTTATTACCCGATGGGGGTGGGTTGGGGGGTTCGCCGCCCGGCAACGTTCACCGGCGTAGATGGTTTTGCGAATGTCTATGCGGCAGCTGACACCAAAGCCGGTGAGTTTCTCGCGGCCCACGCCCGCGATACCCGAGCTTTGCAATTGCGTTGGACCGATGGTCATATCTACGCACCGGGTCTTGGTGAAGAAACCTACAAACTTGGTAAAGAGGAGTACGCGCTTTCGCAGATGGCGCTCGCTTGGTGGTCGGGTGCCATCAAGACAAGTACTAATTTTTCGATAATGCGCGACAAAGTACCCGGAGTCAATCTTGAGTCGCGCGTCCCAGTGCCGCAGTAAAGGCTGGGTCGCCGCAGAGAAGCAAGTGGCCGGTTTGTACGAAACAGACATAGTATTGTACGATTTAGGCATGGCGATAATCCCGGTAAGCGAGGCGCGCGAGCGACTTCAGGACGTAGTTCAAATGGCTCAGGTGGAGGCCGTGATTCTCCAGCGGTACGGCCGGGCTGCGGCGGTGTTAATCAGCTCAGAAAGGTACGAGCAGTTACTCGAGGCCGAAGATGAAGTTGAAGATATTGCGGCCTTCGATGCTGCGTTGGCCGAAGAAGGCCCCAATATTCCGTGGGAGCAAGTCAAAGCCGATCTCGGCTGGTAGTGAGGATTTACCGCATTGAGGTACGCCCGGCGGCGGCCAGAGCACTAAGTAAAATCGACACACCAACTGCGCGTCGCATCCAAGGTGCGATTGCCTTACTTGCAAATGACCCGCATCCTCCGGCTGCGCGCCCACTTAAGGGCCGACCTGGCCTGCGAGTACGAGTAGGTGATTACCGAATCATCTACATGGTCGTTGACGATTTGCTTTTAGTAGTCGTAGTGACGATCGGGCACCGGCGCAATGTCTACAAAGTTAAGTGACTTCATTTATCCTGATGCAGTGATGAATAGAAGGCTCGGCAACCGTCGTACATCGGCAATAAGCCAGCCGCTTTCGCGTCAGCTAGCAGTGGTGCCGCCGCATCCTTAGCCGATAACAGTGAGTTCTGCCCGTCGGGCCAAGGCAGATTCAATGCTGGATCAAGTGGGTAAATGCCATGCTCACGCGTTGGTGAAAATGGTTCGGAGCATAAGTAGCCGACCGTTGCCGAATCAGATAGCGCGCAAAAAGCGTGGCCGAGCCCTTCGGCGATATATAGACCCTTGCGGCTGGAGTCATCAAGCTCAACAGCATCCCAAGTGCCAAAAGTTGGTGAACCTACTCGAATATCGATAACGACATCCAAAATGCGTCCGGCCAAGCACTGCACGTACTTCGCCTGCCCGGGGGGCACATCGGCGAAGTGAATACCGCGCACGGTGCCAGCCCGCGAGACTGAAATATTCATCTGCTCGAGTGAAAAGTCATGGCCCAGGGCCTCGGTGAAAATGTTTTTCTTGAAGGCCTCGAGGAAGACCCCGCGATCATCTGCGCGTAAGAGGGGAGTGAACTCCCAGACGCCCTCAATGGATAACGGTTGCACCTGCACCCCTGTGAGGCTAGCAGCGAACCGCCCCAAACCCGGCGCCACGTACGCTGGGCGTGTGAAGGTTGCGCTGATGGGCACGCGCGGGGTGCCCGCCCAACATGGCGGGTTCGAGACCGCCGTCGAGGAAATCGGCAAGCGCCTGGCCGCCCGGGGCTATGAAGTCACCGTTTACTGCCGTAATCCGGGGCAGCGCATCACCGAATATGCGGGCATGAAGTTGGTCAACGCGCCGGCGATCCGGCACCGCTTGGCCGAGACTTTAAGCCATACCACCGCCAGTACGGCCCACGCGATTATCAAGGACCACCCCGATGTGGTGCTACTGCT
>JBAXHK010000187.1:0-3966 GCA_037138935.1 Actinomycetes bacterium | reverse complement strand
CCGCCATCTCCCGGGCCTTCGGTGCTGGGTCCGCCAAATTCTGGGCGCGGGACGATTTCAATGCGGTCGGCCGCGGCGCACCACCGGCACTTGACTTGAACTATTTCTTCGGCCACCACCGTGGATTCTTCGACCTCGGGGGCACCGGAGATATCCACGTGCCAGAACTCACTAACTTTGGCCGACCGCACCACATCAAAGCGGGTCAGGTTGCCACAGTGGGCACAGCGAAAGCGGGACTTCGAATCCGGAAGGGTCTTTGCCACGGCAGCACCTTACCGGGGTTTGTCAGTCCGGTGCCTTACCGTGCATCACATGCCCAACTTAATCCCGCTCAATACGCAGTTGAGTATCACGGATTTGGGCACCCGGCTGCGTGATGCCACTTTTGTTGTAGTCGATCTTGAGACCACCGGTGGGCGCCCTACCGACGCCGGCATCACCGAATTCGGTGCGGTGAAAGTTCAAGGTGGGCAAGTTATCGGCGAGTTCGCCACCCTGGTAAATCCAGGTATGCCCATCCCGGCATTTATTGCGGCCTTAACCGGTATCACCAACTCACTAGTTGCTACCGCACCGCGCCTAGCAGCGGTGCTGCCCACCTTCCTTGAATTTGCCCGCGGGAGTGTCCTGGTCGCCCATAACGCCCCCTACGACATTGGATTTCTAAAAGGTGCCTGCGCGAAACTAGACCACGAGTGGCCGGGTAATCACGTCGTCGATACCGCACGACTGGCGCGCATCACCCTCCACCGTGACGAAGTCGCAAATTGCAAACTTTCGACACTTGCCACCTATTTTCGGACGGAGATATCACCAACACACCGAGCATTTGATGACGCTCGCGCCACCGCCGATGTTCTGCACCGGCTCCTTGAGCGAGTTGGCGACCACGGGGTAGAAACCCTTGAGGATCTCGCGGCATTTACCGCGCGCGTTAGCCCAATCCAGCGGACTAAACGACATTTGGCTGCCGGGCTACCGGATGCACCGGGGGTCTACATCTTCCGAGATCCACAAGGTGCCGCCCTTTATGTTGGCACCTCAAAAAATATTCGCAAACGAGTGCGCACCTACTTCACCGCAGCTGAAACTCGTCGGCGCATGACCCAGATGATCACCATCGCAACTTCGGTGGATCCAATAGTCTGCGCGACGGTACTTGAAGCCCGGATTCGTGAACTAAGGTTAATTGCCGAAAAGCAGCCCAGATACAACCAGCAATCAAAGCGGCCGGAGCGCCAAACCTGGCTTAAACTAACGGCTGAGGCCGCCCCGCGCTTAGCAATTGTCCGCGAAGTTCGCGACGATGTCACCGACGGCGCTTGCTACCTCGGCCCATTTAGGTCAAGTTCCAGCGCCCAAGAAGCCGGTGAAGCACTGCAGTCCGCTTTGCCACAGCGGACATGCACCGCAAAATTGGCGCGCGACCGGCGCAGCACGACGGCCGGATGCGCCCTGGCCGAGCTAGGAAAATGCTCAGCGGCGTGGTCCGCAACGGTGGCTCATGAGGCTTATGACTCCTTGGTAGCACGTGCTCGCTTAGCAATGTCTGGGGCCATCGGCCCGGTAACAGAAGCATTGCAAGTTCGAATGCGTGACTTAGCTGACCAAAGTCGTTTCGAAGATGCAGCCCGGTGGCGAGATCGCCTCGCCCACTTCGTCCAAGCCAGTGTTCGCACTCACCGGCTCATGATGCTGGCACAAATTGAGCAGCTGGTCGCGGGCAAACCAACGCCAGCAGGTGGCTGGGAGGTGCACTGCATCAGCTATGGCGCCCTTACCGGTGCAATAACTATCCCAAATGGGGTAGATCCACTCCCCGCGATAAACGCCCTCATTGCCACCGCCGACCAAATCAGCGGTCCAGCACCAGCCCGGGTCGCCGGCCTCACCGAAGAAGCCCAGGCAATCCTGCAATGGCTCGAATCTGATGGCGTTCGGTTAGTGCGAACCAGCGAGCCCTTGGCCCTGCCAATTGGCTGCGGAGGAGCCCTTCTTGCTCAACTTGGCCAGGTGCGCAATGAGATCAGGGCCCAAGAACCCGTTGACTACCAGTGGCTCACCGCATCGGCTCGCGGCAAAATGGTCACCCGGATCGCCTAGCCAGATCATTTCTTGAGGGATGCCGTTTCTTTAATCCAGCGGTCAAGAAGCACCGCACCAGAACCGGATTCGAGCACCGCGCGGGCCCGTGGCAACGCCGCACGCAATCGCTCGTGTAGTTCCAGCTCGCTCTCACCAACACCGGTGGCAGCGTCATAAGCAACAAGAGCTGCGGCCGCATTTAACGCAACGGCATCGCGAATCGCAGAAATACGCTGGGCATCAGCGTCAGCCGCACTAACCCCACTCAGGGTCTTGCGCAAGAGTTGCGCATTACGTATCCGATCACCACCTTTTATCAAATCCGCATCAACAAACTCAATACCCAGTTCACGCGGATCAATAACTACCTCACGGATCCCAGCCCCTGTTACATCCCAAGCATGTGTTACCGCACTTATCGAAATTTCATCAAGGCCATCAGCTCCGTGAACCACAATCGCCTTCACTCCCCGGCGGGCAAGCACATCGGCCATGACAGGGGCGCGGCTTTTGTCAGCGCAGCCAATTAATGCACTTTGAG
Organism: Actinomycetes bacterium; assembly: GCA_037138935.1. Lineage (GTDB taxonomy): Bacteria > Actinomycetota > Actinomycetes > S36-B12 > S36-B12. The sequence goes on along the minus strand of JBAXHK010000187.1, from coordinate 1,337 downwards.
CCAGAGCCGGGTTAGTCAGCGGCCCCAATAAGTTGAAGACCGTAGGCACACCCAGTTCACGGCGCGCGGTTACGGCATAGCGCATGGCAGGGTGATGAATAGGGGCAAAGCAGAATGCAATACCAACATTTTCAGCACACACTTCAACCAACTCAGGAGGTAAATCAATTACTACTCCGAGCTCTTCTAAAACATCAGCGGTACCGGTCGAGGATGAAGCTGCACGGTTACCGTGTTTTACGACCGGGGCACCCGCAGCCGCCGCAACAATTGCCGCCATTGTCGAGATATTGACCGAGTGTGAGTTATCACCGCCGGTACCCACCACATCGAGTACCACCCGGTTTACGTTTACCCGATTCGCATGTGCCAACATCACTTCAACGAGTGCTCGCACTTCGACCGGTGTCTCACCTTTCGCCCGCAGCGCCGTCACGAATCCAGCCACTTGCACATCGGTGGCGTCGCCGGCAAGGATTTGAGTCATGGCCCATGTCGCGCTTTCAGCAGATAAATCCGCGCCCGAAAGCAGGGACCGGAGAAGATGCGGCCAAGTGAGCTGCGGCATCTGGGTCATCGCAACTTCAAATTATGGTGAGACAATAATCACGCGGTGGCAATGGCGGACAACTTCGCCATTTTCGGACGCAGTAGACCGGTCACCGCATCGGCAAGCAGCACCGCGTTGATCGGGTGCGAGGCAACCGCTTCAGCACGTGTCCAAGTGGCCAACCAAGCATCTTGCGGGCGAGCGATGAGAACCAAGATCGGCGGGCAATTAAAGATTTCGTCCTTCAACTGCCGGGCCACCCCCATGCCGCCAGCCGGGGTGGCTTCACCGTCCAAAATCAGTAAATCAAAGCGACCTTTATCGACCAGCCCAATTAGTGCAGGGCCGGTCGCACACTCGACATAATCCAGTTCGGCTAGGTCAGGAGCCGGGCGCTTACCCAGTGCCAACATCACATCGCTGCGCACGGCACGGTCATCGCTGTAGATCAAAACCTTGAGGTTTCGGGTTATCTCGGGGCTCACCTGGTCGCTCACGACCCCAACCTTAGACCGAGCCGGAGCCCCCTATGGAGCGCGGGGCGCAGATGCCAGCGCGCCGCTCATGGACAGTGACGAGATTCACGGGGGGTGAACGGGAATCATCGTGGTTTATCTGCCAGAATGCATAACGTGACATCAACAACGCAGGTACCGGCGGCCTACGCGCACGCCCCGGCCAACCGGCCCAACATGGTGGCTGTCGGCACCATAATTTGGCTTGCCAGCGAGCTGATGTTCTTCGCCGCGCTTTTCGCGATGTATTTCACCCTGCGGGCGGTGAACCC
>JBAXHK010000186.1:0-3975 GCA_037138935.1 Actinomycetes bacterium | reverse complement strand
GGTGCGACCGTTGCACTAGGTTCAACGGTCTAGGTCAACTACTGCGGTATCGGCCTGAGCAGTCGTACCATGTTCGACTCTTCCTGGGCTCGAGGTGCACCCGCCGCGTTCCCGCTAGATCCAGGTGGCTTGATTCAAGGCTGGATAGATGGTTTACCCGGGATGAAAGTGGGCGGTGAGCGACTGTTGCTGATCCCCGGTTCTCTCGGTTATGGTGCCGGCCCTCCGCAGGGTTCTGGGATTGAGCCCGATGAAACCTTGATCTTCATTGTGCAAGTTACCGCAGTTTCTTAACCGACCCTGAAACGGAGTTGAACGTGAGCACGAAGCCTGAAATCGATTTCATTGAAGGGCCCGCACCCACCGAACTGGTAATCACTGACTTAATTGTTGGCGATGGCGCCGAGGCGGTGGCGGGTGGTCGCGTCGAGGTTCACTATGTCGGCGTGGAGTTTGAATCGGGCGAGCAATTTGATGCCTCCTGGGATCGCGGTGAATCAATTACTTTCCCACTGAACGGGCTAATTGCTGGCTGGCAGGAAGGAATTCCTGGGATGAAAGTTGGCGGCCGGCGACAATTAGTAATACCACCGGCACTGGCTTACGGTGCCGCGGGTTCAGGGCACCGACTCGCCGGTCAGACATTGGTCTTTATCATCGATCTGATTAACGTCGGGTAGTTATTCGATGGCGTCAACGCGAATTGACCGTACTGAACGCCTACTGAATCTTGTCTTTTGCCTGATGGCGAGTCGTCACGCGGTTCGTCGTTCCGATATCCGGGTAAGTGTGCCCGGTTACCTCGACGCCCCGAGCGATGCTGCCTTCGAGCGGATGTTCGAGCGGGATAAGGAGGAACTGCGGGGGATGGGCATCCCCATTGACACTGTGACCGATGTCAATGGTGAAGTTGAAGGTTACCGAATTTCACTCGCGGATTACGAATTGACGGGCTTGTCATTTACCACCGAGGAGCTCGCGGTGCTCAGCTTGGCCGCGAGTGTGTGGGATGAGGCCATCATTGGCCCAGCCGCGACCACAGCGCTTCGTAAGCTCGAAGCAGCACAGGATGCAGGTGCCACGCCTGCGGATAGTTCACCACTTGTCAACGTGCGATGGTCCGAAACCGATGCCGCCATTTTGCCGTTGTTCACCGCGGTACGCGAGCAAAGGGTTGTCACCTTTGATTACCGATCCGGAAATGCACAGCTTGCGAACAGGCGCCGGGTCGACCCCTGGGCGGTGGTTGCCCAGGAAGGGCACTGGTATCTGGTTGGGCACGATAACGACCGCGCTGCGAACAGGGTCTTTCGGCTATCCCGAATCGTCGGAACAGTTCAGGTTTTCGCCGAAGCACAAGAACATCCGATGCCAGCTGATTTTCAGGTACGAGCGTTGATCGGGTCCCATTCGCCTGATAGTCCGTTCGAAGCCAGGATCTTTGTCCGCGCTGGGCAAGGGGCTGAGTTGAGGCGCTTTAGCAAATTGCGCAAGAAACTCGACCCATATGCGGCGGGTGAGCTGTTGGTTGGCGCGCGTACCGGTGAACACTTACAGTCGTTGGCATGTGCAGCCGGGGCCGGTGCGCAGGTGCTGGAACCCAAATCCGTGCGTGATGAGGTGCTGGCTTCGCTGCTGCGGATCAATCAACTTCACGGTGGTAATAGCTCATGAACGCTACAACAAATGCAATAAGCCGACTTTCACGTCTCTTGGCACTAGTGCCTTGGCTAAGTGTCAACGACGGAGTTACAGTAAACGAAGCCGCAAGACACTTCGATGTATCACCCGAGCAGCTTGAGAAGGACCTTTGGCTCCTTATTGTCTGCGGCCTCCCAGGTTACGGCCCCGATCAATTGGTCGATATTGACTTTTGGGACGACGGGCGCATCCATGTTCTCGATCCGCAGACTTTGCGCAAACCCCTTCGTATTTCACCAGCGGAAGCCATGTCGCTATTAGTCGCACTTCGACTACTTGCGCAGGTACCTGGGTCCCATGATCGTGCGGCGCTCGTGTCGGCAACCCATCGTCTACAGCTCGCGGTCGGTGAAGTTGACGCCCCGGTGGTTCTAGACGACAACGAAGTTGATGCAATTTTATCAAGTATCGCTAAAGCGTTGGAGGACAATCGACTACTTCATCTTCGCTATGGGGGAGCAGCAGGTGACACGGTCACTGACCGAGATGTCGAACCCCTGCGGATGGAGTCGACCGATGGCCGCACCTATCTCGAGGGATTTTGCCGATCAGCCGGCGCGGTTCGGACCTTTCGCATAGATCGCATAGTCGAGGCGAATGTCGGCGCAATTATCGCGTCAACAGCTGCCCCCAGCGGCGAAGTTTCGGCTCCGAGCCACACTTTCTCCGCGCTGATCATCCTGCAACCGCAGGTGCGGTGGGCCCTGGATGTGCACGCCATGCGGGTAGAAAAAGAACACCCGGATGGCAGTGCCACAGCCAGTATCGCCGCCCATGATGGAGCCTGGCTGGTGCGGCTGGTCATGTCGCTGCGGGGTTACGCTGAGCTGATTGAACCGCCGGATCTGCGCAATCGTGTCGAAATTGAGTCGGCCGCGGCCCTGGCAGCATATAATCTACCCACGCTGGTCGGTTCCGCCGACGGGCAAGACCAGGAGGTTTAAGTATGCCAAATCTAGGTGGCGCAGAGTGGCTAATCCTCATTGCCATTATCGCTCTACTGTTCGGCGCCAAGCGGCTGCCGGATGCGGCCCGGGGTCTGGGTCGATCAATGCGGATATTCAAAGCCGAAACAAAGGGCTTGGTCGGCGGCGAAGTGACCGTCTCAGCAGCAGATCAGGAAGCGCCCGCCATTTCGGCCGCACCCGCTGCAGCGCCACCTTCGGCGGAGCCGGAGACTCAGCCTGAGCAAGTTGCTGAGACGAAAGGCCCATCCGCGAGCTAGTTTCTCAGGAAGTTAGCAGGACACCTTTTAGATGGCAGGCGATAAGCAAGTTAAATCGGGAGCGATGCCGCTCACCGATCATTTACGTGAATTGCGCTCAAGGCTGCTAAAGGCCGGAATCGCCATCGCGCTCGGCATGGTCGTCGGGTGGATCTATTACCCCCAGTTATTTGGCTGGCTAAGCGCTCCTTTTGAATCCGTGGTCGCACAAGCACGGGCCAACGGGCAGACGGTAATTTTGGCTCTCACCGGGGTTGCTGATCCATTTGTTCTACAGATGCAAGTTGCTGCCGTGGCCGGGATCATCCTTAGTTCACCCATCTGGCTCTATCAGCTCTGGCGCTTCGTTACACCAGGGTTACGCCGAAATGAAAAGTACTGGGCCTTGGGTTTTGTTGCCGTGGCGACACCACTATTTGCGGCCGGAGTAATGCTCGCCTACACCGTGCTGCCCTACGGAATGCAAATTCTATTTGGCTTCACGCCGGCAGGTGTTGAAAACATCGTGTCGGTAGATCGATATCTGTCTTTCTTCATTAGAACCATTCTTGTTTTCGGGGTGGGGTTCCTCGCGCCGCTAATGATCGTGCTCCTCAACTTCGCCGGAGTGCTAACAGGTGCTCGCCTGCTGTCTTGGTGGCGTTGGATTATTTTTATCGTCTTCATATTTGCAGCGGTGGCCACTCCAACCGGGGATCCAATCAACCTGCTCCTGCTCGCCGGGCCAATTTTGGTTCTTGTTATTATCGCGATTCTCGTCAGTCTTGCCAATGATCGACGACGCGCCAAACGTCGCCCTAAGAGCGAAGATTTTAGCGAATTGGATGATGATGAGGCATCCACAATCGATGGACTTGATGAATTGAGTTCGGTAGATGATCTTGATCCGGTAGATGATCTTGATCCGGTAGATGTACTTGATCCGGTAGATGATCTTGACCCAGTAACGCCAGTGGATCCGGGCGATTTGAAGCCGTGACCCTGCGTGCCAGCGTCATTGTCAATGCGAAAGCCGGTAAGGGCGCTGGGCTGGCGGCGGCAGGCGCTGC
>JBAXHK010000185.1:0-3984 GCA_037138935.1 Actinomycetes bacterium | reverse complement strand
TTTGATGCGTGCCAATCGGCTCGAATTACCCTTTGGGTTTGATCCGCGAAACGTGCCCGCATAACCTGCTCGGTGGCCTGCGGCGTAGGCTAAAGCCGTGTATGAGACCACGCCACCCACCACCGCCGACCTCCAGGCGGAGATCGCTGCGGCCCGGCAAGAGTTAGTGGCCACGATCTCAACCCTTAAAGGTGAGATGACCCCTGGGGCGATGGTCCGTCGCGGTGGCCGCGCCATCACCGGCTGGTTCACCGATGAGTTCGGCGGCATTCGCCCAGAGCGGGTGGCGGTTGTCGGTGCGGTAGTCGCTGGCATCGTAATTTTGAAAATCGCCCGGAGCCGACGCGGCTGATCATTACTCATGACCTCAAACGACACTTTGCCAAACACCCGACCCAATGCCGATGGTTCGGTACCTATCAAGCTTTTACATGACCGCGTACTCGTTCGCCAAGGCGGCGAAGATGGTGAGCGCCGGTCAACCGGCGGAATCGTTATCCCGGCGACCGCTCAGGTGGGCCGCCGACTTTCATGGGCTCGAGTCGTAGCGATCGGCCCCAATGTGCGGACCGTCGAAATTAGTGACCGTGTTCTTTTCGAGCCTGAAGATCGTGGTGAAATCGAGTTACAGGGCATTGATTACGTGTTACTGCGTGAACGCGATATCCATGCAGTGGCAGCTGATCGACATAGCACCGCTGGCACCGGTCTTTATCTCTAGGCCAGGGTGAACGGTGCCTGAATCTCGTCGCGACTGCATCAATCCGATTCTCGTTGGCGGCACCGGGCGTAGTGGGTCAACAGTTGTCGGGCACCTGCTAGATCACCATCGTGATTTGGTACTCACTCGCCCAATGGAAGTTCGTTTCATCGCGGGCAATGATGGCTTTGCGGATGCCTTATCGGTGGCGATCCGAAAGCCGGGCTCTACCAAGGCTCGCGAGGCCGCTGAGCTTGCTGCTGAACGACTTAAAGATCGCTGGTATCAACGTGCCACCGATGTTGGATTACACACCTCCATCCCAGCTGATCGACTCGAGTTTTTGAGCAATGTTTATCTCGAGACCGTGGACGTCGACCCAATCGAGGCAACGCAGCGACTGGTTATGTCCATCATGATTGATGTTGCCCCACTTGGTTTCCGCTGGATAGACACGACTCCGGCCAACGCCCGAGTTGCTGATCGTCTCGAATTGATTTACCCCCAGTCCAAAGTCATCGGAGTGATTCGGGATGGCCGCGATGTGGCGGCGTCATTCGTGCAGCAAACCTTTGGGCCCAGCGATGTTTTCGAGGCATTAGCCCAATGGGAACGTCGCATGCTAAAAATGCATAAGGCGATGCTCGGCAGTCGCCCGAGCCGGGTGTTCCTCGTAGATCTAGTCGACTTGGTTTCCGGTGAGCGCACCGAAACTTTGCAACAACTTTGTGACTTTTTGGAGATACCTGTAGATCCTGACATGGTTACTTGGTTCGACTTAAATGTCACCGAGCAGGGGGCCCACGGCGGGCGCTGGCGTACCCAATTCGATAGCGCCACGGCCGATTTGATCGACCAGGTGTACAGCGAGTGCGTTGGGCGGCTATTGGCCGCCGGGGTGCGAATCCCTCGTGTTCCCTGACTCAAAACCGTTGGCGACCGAGTGAGATCGACCCGCATTTGCCACGGCTGGGCTAGGTGTGATTAAGTTCGGCCACAACTAAATACCTCATCAAGAGGGGCAGAGGGAAACGGCCCGTTGAAGCCCCGGCAACCTAACCGATAATTCTCGTTCGCGAGGCCAATCGGAATTTGGTGCCAACTCCGACCTGAAAACCAGGGCAGATGAGCAACGAGAGGCCTCGCCATGACTGTTACTTCATTAACCGTTCTCCCCGGTGCGTCACGTTTAGGGGGAGCTCACGCCCTTAAATGCCGCGAGTGCGGAGCCCTTTACCCGCTGGATGCGAGCTACGCCTGCTTCGATTGTTTTGGGCCCCTTGAAGTTGCTTATGACGCGGTGGCTGTTACCCGTGCCCAAATTACTAGTGGCCCAGCTTCAATGTGGCGCTACGAAGCTCTTTTACCGGTGGAGCCGGGGGCACATGATCGCCCTGGATTGCAGCCCGGCTTGACGAAGCTGGTACGCGCCGACAATCTTGCAAAAGCCCTGGGTGCCCGCAGGGTGTGGGTGAAGGATGACTCGGGCAACCCCACCCACTCATTTAAAGATCGAGTGGTTGCGGTTGCGTTGGAAAATGCCAGGCGGCTCGGTTATACAACGATTGCATGTGCTTCAACCGGCAACCTTGCCAACGCGGTTGCGGCCGCGGCGGCCCGGGCCGGTCTCGAGTCTGTGGTTTTTGTGCCTTCTGATTTGGAGGCCGGAAAGATAGTCACGACTGCGGTTTATGGCGGCACGCTAGTAGCAGTTGATGGTAACTATGACGATGTCAATCGGCTGTGCACCGAGGTGGCTGCCAGTCGCGATTGGGGTTTCGTCAACGTCAACTTGCGCCCTTATTACGCTGAGGGGAGCAAGACAGTAGGTTTTGAAATTGCCGAACAATTGGGCTGGCGTTTGCCAGATGCGGTAGTCGCTCCGGTGGCAAGTGGGTCACTGCTTACTAAGGTGGACAAAGCTTTTCGGGAGTTTGTCGGGTTGGGGTTGGTTGACGATCACCAGTACCAAATATTTGGCGCTCAGGCCACCGGTTGCTCGCCCGTCTCACAAGCTTTTCGCGATGACACTGATGTCATCCGACCGGTGAAACCCAAAACCATCGCTAAGTCACTTGCGATTGGTAATCCCGCTGATGGCCCGTACGCACTTGATGTGGTGCGCAGCAGTAATGGGGCCATTGAGGATGTATCGGATGCTGAGATTGTGGCGGGCATCCAGTTGCTGGCACGTACCGAGGGCATCTTTGCTGAAACAGCCGGGGGAGTCGTTGTGGCTACCTACCGCAAATTACTTCGCGAGAACCGTATAGACCCCGCGGCTGAAGTTGTGCTGCTAAACACCGGTGATGGTTTGAAGACTCTCGACGCGGTGGCTCCGGTAGCCGGACCAACATTCACGGTGGACCCGTCATTTGCAGCTTTTGAAGCCAACTACGAGAAGGTATCCAGATGAGCGCCGCTGTTCGCATACCCACCATCTTGCGCACCTACACCGGCGGCGCGGCTGAAGTCACGGCCGAAGGTGCCACCCTTCGCGAGGTGCTGACCAATCTTGATGGGTCATATCCGGGCATCGCCCAACGAGTACTTGATGACTCGGGCAGTTTGCGACGTTTCGTCAATGTCTACATCAATGATGATGATGTTAGATTTCTTGATGGTTTGGATTCAGCGGTAGGCGCTGGAGCAAGTGTCTCGATTATCCCGGCGGTCGCGGGTGGTTCTTCTTGAAGTTTTTGGTGCACCGCCAGGGACTTGAACCCCGAACCCGCTGATTAAGAGTCAGCTGCTCTGCCAATTGAGCTAGCGGTGCGCGAACGCCGATACTAACAGTTCACCGCATTGGCACCGGCGATGGGTCAGCTGGTTAACCATTGCCAGTAGGTGCAGTGACGGCTGCGTTTATGGCTCCTGTTATTGCCTTAGCTATGGCGCGCTGGCCCGCGGGGTTTGGGTGAAATGAGGCGCTAGTGAACCCTTGAAATGCGGTGAGGCCGAATACCCAGGAGTCATTGCCGGCGCAAACTCCATGCCCCGTTTTTGATTCACCCGAACTAGACCAAGACCCACTTACCGGTAACCACCTCAGGGCACTTGTTGCACCTACTTGGTAGTTCAATGTGCCGTTGGCAAGTGACATCGTGACCTGTTGGCCCGAAGTGGTGGTGAATATGTAGTTGGGGCCGGGGGTTGGAAGCAATTGAGTATCGCGGGCCCAAGTGAAATCGGCGGTGCTGATAGTCAAGTAGGAGCAGGCGGCACCGCTGGCGGTTCGGGTGATGTCCGGGTACATCGTCGACAGGGTCACTGCCCCCGCCGCC
>JBAXHK010000184.1:0-3990 GCA_037138935.1 Actinomycetes bacterium | reverse complement strand
GGTTTAGTCGAAGTTATGCCCCGCGCATTAAAGGGCTACCCGTACACCTTCTGGAATTACCGCCAGGCAGCGTTTGGTCTCGGCTGGGGTATGCGCCTCGATCTCGTCTTCTCGAACGAACAATTCGCCACCCTGGTAACTGACGCATATATCGATCGCGAGGAACGTAAAGGAAAAGGCGCATCAGATCACGCACCGGTGGTTGTCGATCTGGATCTTGGGTAGTCAATGACACTTATTGTCCGCACAATAACCTCGAATCAACATCGGGAGTGGATTGCGTCAAGACCGTCAGTTTCATTTCTGCAACTTCCCGAATGGGGTGCGGTAAAGGTTGGCTGGACTTCGGAATCCCTTGGTTGGTTCGATGGGGTGAGGCTTGTTGGCGCGGGCTTAGTTTTATATCGCTCAGTTCCGAAAATTAAGGCCCGTAGTCTTGCTTATATTCCCGAAGGCCCCGACATTGATTGGCTACGCGAAAGACTGCCCGGAGCCACCTTGGATGACTGGCTCAATCCGCTGCTAGCGCACTGCAAGTCACGTGGTGCCTTTCAATTGAAGATGGGGCCGGCCCTTGCAACGAGGCGCTGGGAAACTGACACCATCAAGGCAGCAATTGCCGAGCGTGTTGATGGTGCAACCAACTCGCCGGCTCGAATCAGTGATCTACTTGCCGACTGGCACTCCACCAAGGCCATGCAAGTTGTTGAACGACTGCAGTCACGGGGATGGGTGCAAGAAGGTGGCGACGAAGCTGGGTTCGGTGACGTACAACCCCGTTACGTATTTCAACTCAACCTGGCCAACCGTTCAATCGGAGATATTTTTGGCAGCTTCAACCAACTGTGGCGACGTAATATTCGTAAGTCTGAAAATTCGGGTGTAGAGGTAACTCAGGGTGGTTTCGCAGATCTAGCCGCATTCCACTCCATCTACGTCGAAACCGCTCAGCGTGATCAGTTCACACCACGCTCGCTTGCCTACTTCGAAAGGATGTGGCAGCAGCTAAACGACGTTGAGCCTGGCCGCCTATCTCTGTACCTAGCAAGCCACGCAGGCCACGTCGCGGCTGCCACTTTGATGATTCGTGTTGGTAACCATGCTTGGTATTCATATGGCGCTTCAACAACAGTTGACCGTGAGGTGCGCCCATCAAATGCACTGCAGTGGCGCATGATCACCGATGCACACAAGGCCGGCTGCGAGGTATTTGATCTACGAGGGATTTCCGACACTTTGAATCCAGAGAATCATCTATTTGGCCTGGTGCAATTCAAGTTGGGCACCGGAGGCTTTGCGCAGGAGTATGTTGGTGAATGGGATTACGTCCTGCGCACCGCTTGGGCCAAGGGTTATCGCGCATATCAAAGCCGGCGCGGGTAAGGAGAACACGTGTCTTACACCCTCACCGTTGACGCATTTAAGTGGCGCGGGCATCTCGCTGCAATGAACGAAGCCATGAAGCGCAATACCGGAGCAAATGTCGTCGGGGTGATCAAAAGCAATGGCTACGGCTTTGGTCAATCCATCCTTGCCCGCGAATCTGACCGCTTAGGTCTTGACACTGTTGCGGTGGGCACGGTTTTTGAGATCGACGACGTACTCACTTCATTCCAGGGTGACGTCGTCGTACTTGAGCCCTTCGAACCACGCGATGCGGCAGCGGCGGCAGCCTGGGAGATGGCTAGGCAGCGCCATGATGCATCACGTCTTGTTTGCACCGTGGCAAGTGAGCCCGCGCTATGGGCTTTAATTGAAGGCCCCGGCTCAGCGCGGGTGCTGCTGGAGGCGCAGACCTCAATGCATCGATTCGGTTTCAGTGAATCAGATTTGCTCCGCCTACTTGCTGACCCCGCGGTTCGCGGCTCACTTTCTAGTGGTCACGTTCAAGTTCTTGGATTGTCCCTGCACCTGCCACTGTCACAGCCCGCAGATGAAGTCAGTATCCAAGGCGTCGCTAGCGGCACCGCGCGGGTACGCGAAGTCACCCGATGGGCTGGTCTCTGGCAAGCCGAGACCGCGGTTTGGAGTGGCTCCCACGCCCCCGCAAGCACCGTTTGGGTTTCACATCTTGATGACTCGGAACTCGCGGCGGTCGCGCGCACAGCCGACGAACTTGTTATTCGCGCACGAATCGGCACCCGGCTTTGGCTCGGCCAGCGGTCTGCGCTTGCCGCTGCTGGCACCGTATTGGCAGTTCACCCCCTACCCAATGGCAGCCACGTTGGTTACCGTCAGCGCACCGGCCCCAAAGACAGCACCCTTGTCGTCGTGTCAGGGGGCACCGCGCACGGTATTGGCTTAACTGCGCCAACGCCCGCGACGTCACTTAAACAACGCGCCGTTACCGCCGGCACAGGTGTCCTCGACGCAGCCGGACGAGCACTTTCTCCATTTACTTGGGATGGTAAGCAGCGCTGGTTTGCCGAGCCACCACATCAACATCACTCAATGCTTTGGTTGCCGCGCGGGTGTGTTATCCCCGCTGTCGGAGATTTCGTAACGGCTGAAGTGCGCTTTACCACTTCTAGATTTGATGCGGTGCTCGGACTCGACTAATTAACCCGCGCGGTTAAAAGTGAATACGTCCGCGGCACGGTCATACGGGCCTCCACCTGGATCATCAGAGTCCTCAGCAAAGCCATCATTTCTAATTGGATCATTTTCAGGTTTAACAATGTCGCGAATTACCATTACTGCGAAGAAAACCGTGGCCGCTATATGCACGATGATCGCAGTCGCATACCACTGCTGCGTTAGACCCTTCACGCCTTCGTTACCATACCCGACTAAGAACCACCAGACCGCAACGAAGTAAATGAGCTCACCTACTTGCCAAATAATGAAGTCTCGCCACCTGGGCCTAGCCATCACCGCGAGGGGTATCAACCAGAGCACATATTGCGGCGAATAGACCTTATTAGTTACGGCAAATGCTGCAATAATCAAGAAGAGTAATTGAGCCAATCGTGGCCGCTGCTTGGCTCGCAAGGCAAGTATGGCAATTGCGATGCACAAAACTAGGAAGCAACCGGTGGCCACCGTGTTGAGCTTGTCACTTGGCACCGTTGGCAGTTCAAATTCAGCGAGTGCGAACCAAAGGGATCCGAAATCCTGACCTCGATTTTGGCTGAAGGTGTAGAAGAATGCCCAACCGTCGAAGTTTCCGACCATGAATGGCAGATTCACCATTAACCAAGTGAGCACCGTGCCACCAACTAGTGCTACTAATGGTCGCCATTTACCCGAGCGAATTGTCAACACCAAGAAGGCGCCGAGAAATAACACGGGATAAAACTTTGCAGCGACTGCAAGGCCAAGTAGGAGGCCCGCGGCAAATGGTCGATTGCGCGACCAGAGCAATAAGGCAACTCCGGCGAATGCGAGCGGCAGTAGATCCCAATTTATCGTTGCCGCAAAAAGCACACCCGGGGCCAGGGCGAACATTGCCGCATCCCATGGGCGCCGCCGCACAGTGAGTGCAGTCGCAATTACCGCAATTACTAGCGGGATGAAAAGAAGTATGACGTTGACGTCGAAGAAGACCGTGCTGGCTGGTGCTTGAGGCATGATCCCCGTTATAACCCGGGTTATCATCGCCGCGATCTGCATGAAAACCCCGGTTAGTACCGGGTATTCAAGTGGGGTTTGACCCGGTGCGGTTTGCAGGTAGGGCAGGAAGCCGTCGGCAAACCCGCGGAATGAAAATAGGGGTGGGATATCCGAGTAACACAGATGTTCATAGTTGTCTGGGGATACCCAACCCGTACTGCGGCACGATAAATCAAGGAAGTAACCGAATGCGTAGATAAATGCCGACAGCGCTACTAAAACACGCAGCGGATTCCACCAGGTTCTTCCACTCTTAAATCGCCCGATTGGGCCGCCTATTGCATTACTTCCGCCGACCGCAATCGAGTCGGCATGTGAGGGCTGGACAACTTGTTTCGTCATCCGGGCACCGCCTCATCGGTTGGCGGTGGTGGAACA
>JBAXHK010000183.1:0-4017 GCA_037138935.1 Actinomycetes bacterium | reverse complement strand
CCTTATGCAATCGCAGGAGCAGTTGGCGCCAAGCTAATGATGGCCGCACTCGGTGGGCTCATCTTGATCGTAAGTTGGCGTATTTCCGGAGTGTTCTTCACCGCAGAGAGATTTACCTCGCAGTGGCCGAGGTTTCTATCAGTACTCGCAGTCGCAATCGCCTATCCGCTAGTACCTGCCTCAACGCAGATTTACCCCGACATGGTGGCTGGGCTGATTTGTCTTAGTGGCGTGTGGTTCCTCATCAGTCGCCAACTCCCGCGTCGTAATCTCGTACTCACCGCCTATTCCCTGCTGTTCGCCTACCTTCCGTGGCTAGGCACGAAGTACCTAGTCACTTCACTGTTGCTACTTGCCGCCATGACATGGAGTCTTGGTCACGATCGCATTCGCCGAATGCTGTGGGTAATGATCCCGGTCGCTCTTTCTTGGGCCCTGCTGTGCTGGTACAACATGCAAGCATTCGGCAGGCTCTCGGGACCACGTCTTGAGGACTCTCTCGAGGCAACTCGCACCTCATTCATGGTCTTCCTTGGACTGATCTTCGATCAGGATCAGGGCAGTCTCCTAGAAAACCCAGTGCTTTGGATCGCTCTCATCGGACTCATACCGCTGTTTCGTTCCTTCAGGATGGTAACTATTGCCTGGGCGCTAATCGTTGCCTCGATCTGGATTCCGAGCGCGATGAACCCGGGCTGGTATGGCCTTGGCAGTTTCGTCGGTCGCTACTCCTGGGCATTAAGTGTCTTGCTGATCGTTCCCGCGCTGCTGGCACTCAACATCGTGGCAGCCCGATGGAGGAAGGTCTTTGCCATTCTCCTCGCCGCGGGAATTGGTTTCCATCTGCTCGTCTTGGCACTTATAACTTTTACCGGAGGCGCAGGACCAGGAATCTCGCTTGGGCTCGATCTCTTCACGAAACCTCCCGGTACCTGGCTGGAGAGCTACAGCATCTTCTACTTCCCGATCCAGAATTGGTTCCCCGCGTACTACAACGTGGATTGGGCTTTCACCTACCTCACGAATTACGCGTGGTTAATACTCGCTGCAGGGCTCATCGTGATCGCTGTCAGGGTGCGTATCGGCGCTGTAGTGGTGGCGATAGGAATGCTCGCGATTCTTATTTCGGGTTTCTTCTCCCAGCCAGGTCCGCGTAGCGAGTGGATCGCCATTGACGCATCCTCAACAGGCAAGCCCGGCTACCTGGCACTCCAGCCCCTGCGTCAGATGCGACAGGGTCCTTACTTCTGGAAAGTGGCCTACACGGCTTCTGCATCACCGCAGGTCACGATAGGCAGGTGGGAGCTTGTCGAAACCCAAACCTACACCGTGGTCGCATCAGGGCCGCTCATGGGAACAGCGGGCCAGCAACGTACCGAGTCTGTGTCCATACCCTTCCGGAGCCTCCAGCCTCGCGAGTATCAACTGAGGGTCGCTGACTATGCCCAAGGTGAAGTAACGATCCATGCCACGGGAGTTGAACACGGATAGTCCGGGCAGATCTCTTCGTAATTATTCCCACTTCCAACGAGAGGGCACCGATGGTTCCTTACTTCGTTAAAACGATATTTTAGTTTGAGCATTCTCAATTCATTCAGTCCGGAATTCATGTGTCAAAGGAGCGAGAGGTTCTTACCCCCCTAATGGCCTGAGTGACTTTTAAATGCCAAGGAATTCGCGCAGGTAGCGCGGCGCCGGTGCCCCGTAGGCCAGCACCAGGTCATGAATCTGCCGATCACTCCAATCCGGATGCAGGACCCGCAGATCAGCCACGATTTCACTTAAGGCGCGGTAGCCGGCGAAATAGGTGGGCAATTGCCCAGCGGTTAGCAGCGCACGACGCCACTTACCGATGGCCTCCCCCTCCTCTTGAAAGCCGCGGTTCATCATTAGATCGAGGCCCTCTTGCTCGGTCATCTCGGCGGTATGAACGCGCACATCCAAAATCGCGTTTATCGTCAAGCGCGCCTGCATCTTTAACTGTTGGAGGCGCAAGGCAAGTGCTGAAGTTTTGTCATCAAAGGGTGCATAACCGTGACTAACTAATAACTCTTCTGAGTAGACAGCCCAGCCTTCGATAAAGACACCGCTGCGAGCAAAGGCGCGAACCGGCGTCGTGGCCTCAAAATGGTGCGACTGGGCAAGTTGCAGCACATGGCCTGGCATTGCCTCGTGGATAGTTAGCCCGTGCAACTGCACCGCGTTGTATTCACGGTAAAAAGAATCAACGCGCTCAATCGTCCAGTCATTTGGAGTCGGTGAAACCGCGACGTAAGTGGCAACCTGCGCGCTCTCAAGTGGCCCGGGGGCATCGCAGTACGCAACCGCAACCCCTCGGTGGATCTCGGGCATTTCGATCACCCGGACATCAAGTTCAGGAATCGAGATTAGATCTTTAGTTCGCACAAACTCTGTCGTACGCACTAGCGCTTGCTCGACAATTTCTAGCACCGTCTCATTGGTTACGGGCGCCTGCGCGGCGATACGAGCGAAGGCGCGGTGCACCAGACCCGGTGTGGTTGCTTTCTCGCCAAGGTATTGCGCGGCATACCCCTGCAGCGCCACATTCACCTTTTCAAGGTGTGCTTCGGCGGCCTCAAGCAGCATTGTTGGAGAGGTGCCATCATCTAGGCCATGCCACAAAGTCGCCGCATAAAGGCGCTCACCCAGCCGTGGGCTGCGCCGGGCCTCAGGCAGTTGTTCGGTCAGCCAGTCGCTGAACTCGGTAACTGCCGCACGGGCGGTACTAACCAGCTCGGCGTCGTCAACTAACTCCGCTACCTCGGTCTCGATGAGGCGCGCGGTGCCAGCTAGCTGGGTGATCGCGGTCTCGGTGTGAATCTGGGTCATCTCGACCAGTTCAAAGCGAGCATCAGCCAAGAAGCCGGGGATTGCAGCGAGGCGCGCCTTGACACTTCGCGCCCGCTCCGGCTTCGGGGCGAAATCACGCGATACCAAAAGGTGCAATGCGGTGCCTGGATTCCAGACCATCGGGTTCCAGGTGGCAGCGCGCAATTCACTCACCTCGAACTGGGATTTAGTTAATCGAGAGCGCAGGATTTCAAGGTCGATTTGGTCCGATGCAGAAAGTTCAAGGTCATCGACCGCATCGAGTTCGGTCAGATGATCAGCGATCTGTCGCGCTTGCTGCTCACGAGACACTGAGGTCATCTCAGGGAGACGATCATCGAACCGATGATCACCTAAATACGTGGCGAATACAGGGTCGAATGACAGCAAGTCATCAATGGCTTTAGTCGCAATTGCCTGGAACTGGCGCGTAGTGTCATTGAGTTCACTCATTAGTCGTATCCCTGCCTGATATCTCGAGTTCTTGAATCGCACTTACCCGGCGGCGAACAGCTCCGCGCAGCGCACCCTCAGCATCCCACCCGCGCGCGCGTGCCAGCGATACCAACGCGAGTAAGTGATCACCCAATTGCTGCTCATCACTTAAATCTTCGACCAGCGCACTTACTTCTTCATTTTCTAGTGGGGGCAGTTGCTCGGCTAATGCCGCGCTGCGCGAAATCACTTTTCCCGCAAGCACCAATGCCGGCAATTGCGCCGGGATGCCCTCGGTTACTGAGCTTCTGCCCTTTTCCTTGGCTTTTAGCACATGCCAATTGGCTTCGACCGCAGCAGCGGTGGCCACATCGGCGCCTGCAAATACATGAGGGTGTCGGGAGACTAGTTTATTAATTATGCCCTCACACACCGCATCGATATCCCACGGCTCATCAAGATTTTCTTGGGCGATACGCGAATGGAATACCACCTGAAGCAGTAGGTCACCAAGCTCCTCGCGCAGCCCAGCATCGTCACCGGTGTCGATGGCCTCAACCAACTCATATGTCTCTTCGACCAGATACTCAACCAAGGACGCATGGGTTTGGCGGGCATCCCACGGGCAACCACCGGGTGCGCGAAGTTGATCCATGACAGCGACGAGTTCTAAGAATCTCTCTCCCCGGGCGCTTGTCATCATGAGGTATTCAAGAACTAGTCAGCAGGCAG
>JBAXHK010000182.1:0-4033 GCA_037138935.1 Actinomycetes bacterium | reverse complement strand
CGGTGGGATCTTGTGGTTCTTCCTGGGCCGTCCGCGACCTACTTCCGGTGGCTTATTTCGGCGCCGTGGGCCAATTGCCCCAGACGATGACCCCAAATTCTTAAAGGGCCTTGACGAAGAGGCGTGGCGGCGGCGCATGCGAGAGCGCCGCGGCGAGGCTTAAGCCCTGCCTAAATTCGGCTTAGACCTAAACCCCTGAGTACGAGTGCAAGCTGTTGATAAAGATATTCACCCCGAAATAGTTAATGATGAAAGCCGCCCAGCCGGCGATAGCAACCCAGGAGGCACGGTCTCCGCGCCAGCCAACTGTTGAGCGCGCGTGCAAATATGCGGCATAGATAACCCAAGTGATAAATGCCCAGGTCTCCTTTGGATCCCAGCCCCAATACCGGCCCCACGCATTTTCGGCCCAGATAGCTCCAGCGACAACCGCAAAAGTCCAGAGCGGAAACGCGAATGCGAGTACTCGATAGGTCAAAGTACGCAACTTTTCAGCCGAAGGCACTCGCGCAAAGCCTGACTTACCGCGCCGCTCTGCCCGTGATTGAACCAATGCTAGCCCGGCGGTGGCCGCCGCTAACGTGAATGCGCCAGAGCAAATGATCGCCGCCGACACGTGGATGAGCAGCCAATAGGATTTCAACGCAGGCACCAATTGAGCCGCCTCGGTGTACAACACGGTCACGGCTAGGCCCAAGGTCAATAGCGTTGGGATAACGATAAATAGACCAAGCCAGCGCACATCACGGCGCAGTGAAACGAGTAAAAAAACTCCAAGAATGCCCAATGCTGCGGTGATCGAGAACTCGTACATGTTGCCCCATGGCACTCGCCCTGCCCACACTCCGCGCAAGACCACTCCAGCGAGCAGCATCACAAAACCCAACCACGTTAGAGACATAGCGATATTTGCCGAACGTCTACCCGTTTGGTCTTCGGGCGGTGTGCCTCCGGCCGACGTCGTTAACACGGCTGACCTGGTTAACACGGCAGTGCTACCTGACGAATTCATTTCGAGCGGCGCAGGTGCCACTACAGCGACTCGGCGCCGGCCAGAGGCAAAAGAAATCGCAAAGGAAACCATTGCGAAAGTCAAGGTAACCATCGAGGCGTACACCGCCGCGTTGCTCGCCGCGGCTAATTGCGTCGCAGTCACTTTTGCTCCCTCATTTCGCTAGTAGATGTTTCCGACGCAGTGTCAGGCAAATCACTGACAGCGTCACGAATCAATTGTAGTTCACCTGGCAGATCCGCAGATTCAATGCGGGCCAACCCTGCAAGTTGGACCACAGTGACGCCTTCGGAATTAACTGTCGCCGTTATCCAGACTCGACGCCTTCGAATGAATAGCGACAGCAGTAAGCCGGTTATTGCCAGTACAGCTCCGAGTAAGGCAACCTCCTTACCCGGATCGTATGCGATCTGAAATGACGCCCAACGCTCAAAGCCGGTGAAGGCTATTGACCCAGAACCGTCGGGCAGCGTCCAGGTTTGACCTTGGCGTAAAGCTACGATGCCGATCTGATTCATGGCTGCGGTATCTAGTCGGTAGACACTTTGAGGGGCACCACTGTCTAACCCCATATCGCCGCGCCAAGCCGACATGAAAACGGCAGGATCATCCGGGCCGGGGAATGTCGAAATCGGCCCACGCAAGTTATTCGACGCTGCGGTTGGTACGAAAATTCCCTGGAAACCCAATTGCGGGTTGGAATCTGGGATCTTCACCACGCCTGTAGAGGTAAAATTGCCATCCTGCGGCAAGAAGACGACGGTGTCGTCAAATGTTATTTCACCCCCCGCATCACGCACTACAAAATGTGGTGCATATCCGTGACCTACCAAAAAGACTTTGGCACCATCGATTTCAAGTGGTGTATTAACTTCTATGCGAGCATTCTCAGCATTGGTAGCCGGTGACACCCGATAGGTCACATCCGCTTCGAATAGTTTCGGCGAGCCCCGCTGGGCCTCGCTCCGATCGAATTCAACATTGAACTTGTCAAGGGTGAATGAGAACTGTGACAGCCGCGATGCCCCGGTGAATCGCCCACCGCCCCAAGCGTCATATTGGGTCAAAGTGTTGGAAAACCCTTGCCCTGTGCGAATGATGACATTACCTTTCCAGCCAAAAAGACCGCCAAGGGCGATGGCAACCAAAATTAAAATTAACGAGAAGTGGAACAGGAGGTTTCCAGTCTCGCGCAGATAGCCCTTTTCGGCTGCAACGGAGTTTTCGGCTACCAGCAGGCGCCAGCGTCTACCTGATAAATACTTTCGGCCCCGTGCTAAAACTTCATCGGCGGAGGCGCTGACTTCAAATGACATCGACTCTGGCAGACGCAGCAGATTGCGAGGCGCCGGGGGCGGGGGGGCAAACATGGCTCGCCAATGCACCTTCGCCCTGGGTAATACGCAACCAATCAGCGAGATGAAAAGCAGTAAATACACAGCGGCGAACCATGGCGAGGAATAAACATCGAAGAATCCAAGGGCATCGAAGATAGGGCCGGATGTTGGGCTGTCAGCAATCCACTCATTAACTCTTAACGGGTTATTGCCTCGCTGCGGAAATATTGACCCAGGCACACTTGCGATTGCTAGCAAAAAAAGCAAAATCAATGCGGTCTTCATGCTGGTTAACTGGCGCCAGGTAAAACGAAGGAATCCAGGTGCGCCCATGGGTGGCAGGGTCGGTGCCTGTTTGGACATCTAGAGCACCGTCTCAAAAGTTGGAACCGAGGTGCGGAGCCAAATCGTGAAATCCGTCCAGACTCCTGTGACTAGAAGCACCCCGACAATAACTAACATGCCCCCACCGATGCGCATCACCAACAGGTAGTGACCTTTGACCCAAGCCAGTGCGCGAGCGGTTCGGCTGAACAACACAGCGAGTAAAACAAAAGGCAGCCCGAGGCCCAGGCAGTAGACGAATGAAAGCAAGGCGCCGCGCAGTGCGCTGGCTTCGGTGAACGCGAGGGTCTGCACTGCGGCAAGTGTTGGCCCAATACATGGGGTCCAGCCCAAACCGAACAACACCCCCAGGATGGGCGCACCAGCAACCCCCCATTTTGGCAGTCGGTGAATCCGCCACTCGCGTTGCAGCCCTGGAATCAGACCCATAAAAGCCAGACCCATGATGACGACCACAACCCCAAGTACCCGCGTAATGACATCTTGATATTGCAGGAGGACCGAACCTACACCGCCAAAGAGTGCTCCAAAGGAGACAAAAACCACACTGAAGCCCAGTACGAAAAGCACACTGCCAAGCAGCATGCGACTCTTGCTTCCATCGGCAAGTTCGGCCCCGGTCAAGCCTGTCATATACGACACATAACCCGGGGCCAAAGGCAGTACGCAGGGGCTCAGGAAAGCTATCAGGCCAGCGGCAAAAGCCACTGGAAAAGCAAATAGAAAAGACCCACTTACCATCAGGTCACCGATCATGGCTGCTCTTTCAAGAGTGGCTCAATCAGGGCGCGGAGGGATGACTCGCTCACCGTACCGAGCGCGCGCGCGGCCACTCGGCCCTGTCTATCAATGATCAGGGTCG
This sequence comes from Actinomycetes bacterium, assembly GCA_037138935.1. Classification (GTDB taxonomy): domain Bacteria; phylum Actinomycetota; class Actinomycetes; order S36-B12; family S36-B12. Next base: position 477 of record JBAXHK010000182.1, on the reverse strand, counting down.
ACGGGATCGCTTGCGGTGGCAAGGTGTCGCGAAACAACAATTGCAATTGTCCATCGGTGTCGATGAGGCTGGGATAAGTCACCTTGAACCGATTAGCGAATGCCCCGGCAGACTTCGGTGAATCACGAGTGTTGAGCCCGATGAATTGCACATCTTCTTCGGCAAACTTCAACCAGGCGGCTTCGAGCGCCGGGGCTTCGGCTCGACATGGCCCGCACCACGAAGCCCAGACATTTATTAAGACCACCTGACCTTTAGCCATGCCTAGGTCAAAAGTGCCACCATCAAGGGTGGGGCCGGTAAGAGCCGGTGCCGGCTGCCTCTCCGCAACGGGCAAAACCACGATCGAACCGTCGCCGGCCACGAACCCGGCATCAGCTCCAACAGGTGAAGCCGGCTCGCTACCACCGCAAGCCGTGATTAGGAAGAGCGCACTTCCGGCGATGAGCACCGATAAACATCGGCGAGTGCTGCGGT
>JBAXHK010000181.1:0-4044 GCA_037138935.1 Actinomycetes bacterium | reverse complement strand
GCGCAATCGATATCGGTGTCTACCCGTTTGTCGTTCCACTGAAACCGGTCGCCGGTTCGCTGATGGCAGATTGGCCCTCGCCCTCGCGCGAATACGTTGAGCCCATCTACCGCCGAATCCAGGCCTATATGACACTGCGGGGCATGAACGCAGGTACCGCGAAGGCGGGATGTGCGCGCTGCCAGGCATGTTCGGGCCTGAAGTCACTCGAACCGCTCGCCAGTGCCATTCCACTGCAGATTGGCCCGCGACCAAGTTCATGAGTGCATCAGCTGACCTTGCGCAGGAGAATCTCAGGGTTCGAGTTGCGCAACTGCCCTATGAGCGAGAAGGCCACTTTGCGGTGCGACACGCTATTTTCGTTGGCGAACAGCAGTTATTTCCGCAGACTGACGTCGACGAAATCGACGACCAGCCTTCTACCATCCACCTGGTAGGTGAGTCCGATGGCCGCATCGTTGGCGCTGTGCGGATCTATCCGATTGCTGGAGAAGATCGCTGGCAAGGCGACCGCCTAGCTGTGCAACGTGAGCACCGGACCTCGCATCTGGGAGTCGATCTGGTTCAGTTGGCGGTACGTACCGCAGCAGCCCTAGGCGGCACGATCATGGACGCACATATTCAGGTATCGAATGTACGATTTTTCGAATACCTAGGCTGGCAGGTAAACGGGCCAACGGAGATCTATGTCGGTACACCACACCAGCCAATGAAGTTTGACCTCACGGTGTTTCTCACCTAAGGCGCGACCACAAACGGCGATATGCGTTCGGAGTAAAAGCGCACAGTCTTACGGCCGCACCAAATATGGGTCGTGGGAGTTCAGGACACGATAGTCCCTTTGGGTGCTGCCGATAATCGCCGAGGCTGAGCCTCCGGTCAGGATTGAACTGACGACCTACCGCTTACAAGGCGGTTGCTCTACCACTGAGCTACAGAGGCGTTACCGAACTAGGTGATAATACCGGCCACTTATTTTTGGGATGAATGGTGAAGTAAATAGGCGGATATCGGGGGCTCGGGTAGGTACTGAAATCAGCTTCGGGCCGTTCTCTGTGGGGTTATCACGTAAGTAAAAATCCCGGTGAGGAGGGCAAGTAAAAACACCGAGGGCCAGGCGCCAATTGCCTTGCCGAGCGGATGTGAAATAACGAATGCAATCCCGAATAGCAGAACGGCGATGATGGCCCGCAGTGGCCCGGCCAGCTGCCACCACTTAATCCCGCACCAGATGGCACCGGCTATGAGCGCGATGCCGCCGAGCCAGCGCATTCCGGTGACCGAAGCAATGCCAAAGCCGATAATGAGGGCGACTGCGCCGGTGGCAGCGGTGATCATTCGAGTCATACGCGTGTTGGGCGCCTCGCGTATCGCCCACCGATCAAAACTGCAATTAAGTACATAAGTGCGACAACGGCAATTAGCCACTGGTAACCAAGTATTAATGACAGGTACTCAAGACAGCCACCGATCATTGCGCCGAAAAGATTCGCGGCAAATGCTGAGGTCGGGTTAGCGGCATCCTTGAACCTAGACGTGAAAAGCAAGTTAGCGCAGAACACGGGCAGGAAGGCCAAAATCACCGCGAACAGCAATCGAAGTGGAATCGGTAGGCCAAGTAGTGCCGAGTTTGGCACTAGGAAGGCAAGCAAGAGTGAGGCAAAGAGCGCGATGATTATCGCCCGCCTTGGCACCGTGAACTTCTTGGTGATCTCGATGGCGGCCAGCACAGCGAGCAGCACGCCGGTGAAAACCAAAGCATTCACGAGCCAGGTGGTGCCAAATAGCAAGGCGAATGTAGTGATAGATCTGGTCTCGAGGAGCAAGAAAGCAACTCCCATGAAGAACAGATCAGCGTATCCAGCCATTGAGCGAAGTGGGCCCCCGAAGATGCGCACGCCAAGGAGTGAGACACCAAGAATCAATGCGATTACGATGAGATAAAGCGTTGGTATCGTTCGCTCCTTTAGGTATAGGAACGGCCGGTCATCTACCGCAGGTGGCGGTATTTCGGCGGCGGCAATACTGGCACGATCCCAGACCGCATTAGGTGCACACACCACATTGCCCTGCTCTTTACCGATGGCTATCACGGCTAGGGATTGCACCGCGGTGAATGTGTCAAGGCAGGGTGCGTGACCGTATACCTCATCAACGGTGCCGGCGAGGCGATTTATCAACCACGGTTCACGGTAGTAGTTATACATCGCGAAAACACCTTGATCTGTCAGGTGATCACGTGCGTCCTGCATTGATTGCTCGGTGAACAGATAGGACTCTAGGCGCAATTGACTTGCGCCGGATACCAGTGTCAACGAGTCAGGTAATGCGAAAAGAATTAGGTCGTACTTATCGGTATTACCTGACAAAAACGCGCGACCATCATTGATGTGAACAGAGACCCGTGGATCGTCATAGGGTCTATTGGGATTTATCTGCGATCCAATTTGCTGAATTCGTGGATCAATCTCAACCGCGTCGACATGCTTGGCACCATTAGCGAGCGCTAGGGCGACGTCGGTGCCGGTACCTGCACCAACGATCAAAACATTATTAAGTGGATTACCCGCAGCTCGTTCGTACGGGCGGCCATACATCGGCTCAGATTTAAGACGCTCCTGGACATCCATCACATTTTGATGCGGAATTCCATTGACTTGAATGGTGGTGTATTCAACAGGGGTTCCGGCATTGAAAGTTTCGGTATGCACTTTGTAGTAAGGCGACCAAGAAACCCCAGCAGAAAGGGATTCGAATACCAGTAGACCGATCACCGCCACCATTGCAAAGCGCGATAGCCACGGCAGACGCACGCCGTATAGCAACCACAGTGCGATGAACATGACCACCGGCCAGATCCACGATGGGGCCCGCAGGAACGCGATAACGGTAAATGCCAACGTGCCGGCGATTGAGCCGATGATGTCCCAGCGGTAGGCGTCCAAAGCCCCAAAGGCGCGAAATGCGCGGCCGGTAATTTCGCCGAACATTGTCATGGTGATTGCGATGACGATGAACACCAGTGGCAATGAAACCCAAGTTGGTAGTCCGGTCGGCTGCACCATCGTAAAGAAGATCAACTCATTGGAAGAGCCTTCAATCTTGGCGGGGAAGACCGAGATGAAGGCCACGATTATTAGCAGGCCGATCGGCACATAACGCCCGATGTCGGTGGGGCGACTGGATCGCAGGAAGCCAAGGCCGATACCGAGGAAGGACGCGAGCAGGATGAGATTTGAGAAGTAGGACAGGTGGACTAGGTTCGCGCCACACCAGCGGATCAAGGCTAGTTGCACGAACAGCATGAGCGCGCTGGCAACGATTAGTCGGGCGCGGCCGGTCAGGACAAAGGATGCGGGGGAAGTCACCGGGTCAGGTTAGTACCCGAAGGATCGGGTCGGCTCCCGTAGCCGAAACTCGGGCGAGCCACGAGTCGGTGATCGGCACCGGCCGCGTCGGTATCGCCCACGGCACGAACCCAGACCAAAGCCGCTTACCGCCTTGCACGACTTCGAGTCGGGGCAGTCGACGGCGCTCGGTGAACTGCACGAGTACTTTGCCGCGAGGAGCTGAGAGTACCTCGGGGGTCAGTAAATTTGGTGTTGCCCAGTCGATCGGCCCTTCGGTGAGCAGTCGCAGGGGTGCTGTTTTCCAAGTACTTGGAGTGGCTAAGTAGGCGGCGATGGCAGCGGCGGCGTGCGCGCCATCGAGGGCACAAATATCGGCGGTGGCGGCCGGGTGCAACACATTGCCGATTGCAAAGATGCCTGGCGTGTTCGTCGCCAGCTGAGCGTTAACCGCAGGCCCGCCCGTGCCCGGGTCAATCTCGAGGCCGGCTCGACGCGCAAGTTCATTGTCGGAAACCCAATCTCCGGTGAAAACCACACTGTCACATTCGAGGATCTTGGAACGTCCCTTCGCATCTTGGATCTGCACACCCGTGACTTGGTTGACTCCGAGAATCTCGGTGACCTTTGTTGAGGTTAGTAGCGGGAAGCGCCACCTAGCGCGCGCGGCAAAATTGAAGGCCGAAAATGAGTCATG
>JBAXHK010000180.1:0-4074 GCA_037138935.1 Actinomycetes bacterium | reverse complement strand
CGGCGGGGCTTCCCAGCAGGAGCAACGTGTCCATATCCCTCGGCAAAGGTCGGCCCCGTGAGGCCGGTCGTGGTATTCCAGATGCCACGATAGCCCGGCTACCGGTGTACCACCGCGTTTTGGTTTCCCTTAGCGAGTCTGGGGTGCAGACAGTTTCCTCGGAGGCACTGGCCGCTAAATGCGGTGTGAGTTCGGCTAAATTTCGTAAGGACCTTTCGTATTTAGGCTCTTACGGCACCCGTGGGGTTGGCTACGACGTCTCGTACTTGACCTACCAGATCAGCCGCGAGCTGGGTTCCGCGCAGCCTTGGGGCGTAGTAATCGTGGGCGTTGGCAATTTAGGTCGGGCGTTGATTTCCTATCGGGGATTTACTTCACGTGGTTTTGCCATCGTGGGCCTAGTTGATAATCATCCTGACGTAATAGGCGAAAGCATTACCGTTAGTGAGCTCGGTAGTCTCGCCGCATTGAAAGTTCGCCCCCTTGTTGAACTCGAGGCCATCGTGGGCGCTACCAAAGCCCAAATCGGGGTGATTGCCACGCCGGCAGATTGTGCCCAAGGGGTATGTGAACGACTCGTGGCCTCCGGGGTTCGCAGCATCTTGAATTTCGCGCCGGTAGTACTCGAGGTCCCCATCGGCGTTGAAGTACGCAAAGTTGATCTTGCTGTTGAATTGCAGATTCTCGCATTCCACGAGCAACGCCGTGGCTATGAGCCGGAGGCGATGAACGCATGACCAAGTCAAAGAATCCAGTAATACCAAATGAGCCAATCGGTACCAGCCCAGGAGACATTGTGAATACGACTACCAAGGCCCGTAAAAAGGTGAGCCTCGGTTCGGTCGCGCTTGTTGCGGCTGGCCCGGGTGATCCGGAGTTGCTGACACTTCGCTCGGCAGCACTTCTGCGCGACGCTGAAGTCGTCATTGTTGATGCTGACGCGATTGACATAGCTAACGCCCACTCAAATGCCGGTGCCGAAATAATCATCGCGATTGATCAAGAAGGCGGGCCCCTAGATCAGGTGGAGCGAGCCAAATTAATCGTGAGTGCTGCGCGAGATGGCAAGCGCACCGTACGACTCATTGCTGGCGACCCAGTGGTCGACGGCACGTTACTTCATGAGGCGGCGGCGCTACGGAAAGCCAAGGTGCCGTTTGAGGTTGCCCCGGGAGTCAGCGAAGTTACCGGGATCCCGGCATATGCCGGATTTGGATTAACCGGTGGCCGTACTCGGCAATTTCGGGTGGTCGACGCTGATGATGCTGACTTGGATTGGGCTGACCTTGTCAACCCGCGAATCACCCTGGTGGTACTAAATGGCGCAGACAAAGTTGCTGAAATTGCAGCGATGCTGGTGCAGGCCGGTGCCGATCCGCAGACCCATATTGCGGTAACCCGAAGGGGCACCACGGTTGATCAGCGAACAATTGCCAGCACTTTGTCCGAGATTGGCAATATCTCAAAACTGATGAAACTCGCTGGTGTTGGCATCGTGGTCGTCGGCGATGTCGTGGCACAGCGCGAGAAATTGGATTGGTTCGAGGTGAAGTCGCTTTTCGGCTGGCGTGTGTTGATCCCACGCACCCAAGACACCACCGGTTCGATCATGTCGCTGCTGCGCGGGCATGGGGCGGTACCCATGGAGGTGCCGACGATTTCGGTCGAGCCGCCGCGGACCCCGCAGCAAATTGACCGGGCAATCCACGGCCTGGTTTCCGGTCGTTACGAGTGGATTGGTTTTACTTCGGTAAACGCGGTGCGAGCTATCCGCGAAAAACTAGATGAGTACGGCCTTGATGCGCGGTCGTTCGCGGGCCTGAAAGTAGCGGCGGTTGGCGACAGCACGGTGGCCTCGCTAATCGAATTCGGCGTACGCCCGGATTTAGTCCCGGTTGGCGACCAGTCAACCAGGGCTTTGCTTGAAGACTGGCCGATATACGACTCATTGACCGATCCAATCAACCGGGTCTTCCTGCCCCGCGCCGATATTGCAACCGACACTTTGGCTGCTGGTTTGGCTGAACTTGGCTGGGAGGTCGAAGACATCACGGCTTATCGCACCGTGCGGGCAGCACCACCGCCCGCCGAGGTGCGCGAAGCCATCAAGACCGGTGGTTTCGACGCAGTGTTGTTCACCTCTAGCAGCACGGTGCGCAACCTCGTTGGCATCGCGGGTAAGCCCCACCACACCACAATCGTGGCGTGCATCGGCCCGCAGACCGCTAAGGCTGCGCAGGAGCACGGCCTGCGCGTCGACGTACTCGCCGGCACCAGCACCTTGCACGGGTTAGTCGAGGCGGTCGCGGCCCATGGAGAGGTACTTCGCGAAGCGGCTCTCGAATCCGGTGAAGGCAGTGGGCGCCCGAGTCGGCGGCGCACCGCTGCGCGCCGCAAAGTTACGTAACTTAGAGTGGTTCGTGTGGGTGGCGAAGAGCGAACCGTTGTACATCTGCTCAGGCATGGCGAGGTATACAACCCAGAAGGTGTCCTCTACGGGCGCCTTCCAGGTTATGTCCTTTCTGATCTTGGGCAGGTGATGGCAACACGAGCGGCAGCGGCCCTGGCAGACAACGACATAACCGCTGTTATCGCATCGCCGATGGAGCGGGCTCAGCAAACCGCGCAGCCGATTGCGGCAAAGCACGGATTAACTATTCAAACAGAGCCGTTGCTGATTGAAGCTGACAATATCTTTGAGGGTCAGCGGGTTAGCGTCGGTGACGGGGTGTTGAAACAGCCAAGGACGTGGCGCCACCTCTGGAACCCATTTCGCCCATCCTGGGGTGAGCCATATGACGAAGTGGCCTCGCGCATGACCGCTGCGGTGCATGCGGCACGTGACCAAGTTCGCGGCCACGAAGCAGTCTTGGTCAGCCATCAATTACCTATTTGGGTGGCACGCTTAGCTGCCGAAGACCGCCGGCTTTGGCATGACCCACGTAGCCGGCAGTGCACACTCGCTTCACTTACTTCATTGACGTATGAAAATGACGACCTGGTAGCAATCACCTATACCGAGCCCTCACGTGACCTCCTGGCCAAGGCCAGCAAGGTCGCCGGCGCATAGCCGCCATGATGCACCGCAGCACTCGCCGATGCGTATCGGTGCTCATCGCCGGGAGCGCGCTGTGCCTAATAACCGCATGCGGTGGTAGCGAGCCCGCCTCACCTGCTGGAGCTGATGCCGGGTTCGTCGCCGGCGACGGCTCGATCGTGGTTTTGCCCGTAGCGGCGCGTCAACCGGCACCTGCACTTATCGGCCCCACCCTTGAAGGCGGCACTTTCGACCTGGGCATGGTTAAAGGTCAGGTGGTCTTATTAAATGTTTGGGCGTCATGGTGCGCACCATGTCGAGCCGAAGCCCCGGCACTCGAAGCTGCCTGGTTGAAGTTTGCTGGCCAAGATGTGCAATTCATCGGGCTCAATACCCGGGATTCACCGAAGTCTGCAGAGGCATTCGTCAATCGGTTCAAGGTGACGTATCCCAGCCTCATCGATACCGATGGGCAATTGCAATTGTTGTTCCGCGACACCTTGCCACCGCAAGCAATTCCATCGACCCTGATCATTGATAGGCAAGGCCGAGTGGCAGCGCGCGCGCTCGGCACGGTAAGTGAGTCATCCCTCCGCGCCCTGATCGAGCCACTCTTGGAAGAGCAGCCATGATCGGTGACCTGATGGCGAGTGGGTCTCTCCTATTTGCTTTTCCGGTGGCTTTTGCCGCTGGGCTAATAGCTTTCCTTAGCCCCTGCGTGCTGCCTTTGGCCCCCGGGTACGTGTCGTACATGACCGGCTTGACCGGAGCCGAACTTGCCGATGGACGCAAGAGTCGCCTGCTGCTGGGCAGTGTGCTTTTCGTCCTCGGCTTTAGTGTGGTCTTTGTCTCCTTTGGAGCATTCTTCGGTGGCGTAGGTTCGGTCCTACTGCAATATCAAGATGTCATTACCCGGGTGCTTGGGGTTGTGGTCATCATCATGGGGCTGGCTTTTATGGGTTTTATCCCAGGGTTACAACGCGAGTGGCGTATTCACCGACTGCCAAACTGGGGAGTTGCCGGTGCACCGATCCTTG
>JBAXHK010000179.1:0-4099 GCA_037138935.1 Actinomycetes bacterium | reverse complement strand
ACTTGGGCTTGGGCGCGCTGTAGTTGCACGGGGGTCAGTCGGTCGCCGTACTGGCTCAAGAAGGCGGTGAGGCTTTGGTGGGAAGCCGGACGAAAGCGGGTTACCGCCAGGTAGGCGGCATCGGCTGAAGCCACCCCAGCCGCGCTAGTTCCCGCGTTACCGGCCCCCGAGTTACCGGCTACCGCCGAAATCGCGGCAAGGGGGGTACCGGGTGCTGCCATAGCCGGCTGGATCCCGGTCAGCACCAGGGCACCGAGGAGGGTGGCTAAGGCAAATTTAATGGTCTGCATGCCTCTCAGACGCTGGGAAAACAGAGATCGTTCCCGGGAATAACCCTGCGAGGTCACTGGTTATCGACTATGAGCCAACCCGACTCAAAGTATCTAAGTCCGAATTTGCATATTACGCGAGAAGGGTGGACACTGTTTCCAGACCCCCGGATAAACCGGTAGCAACTACAAAGGAGTACGAACATCATGGCCCGAGCAGTAGGTATTGACCTTGGCACGACCAACTCGGTCGTATCGGTCCTCGAAGGCGGCGAACCCGTCGTTATTGCAAATGCGGAAGGCTCCCGGACGACCCCGTCCGTCGTGGCCTTCGCAAAGAACGGTGAAGTACTGGTCGGCGAGGTCGCCAAGCGCCAGGCAGTCACCAATATTGATCGCACGGTGCGCTCGGTCAAGCGACACATGGGCACCAAATGGACCGTCGACATCGACGGCAAGAACTACACCCCCCAGGAGATCAGCGCCCGCACCTTGATGAAACTCAAGCGCGATGCTGAGGCATATCTGGGCGAGAACGTTACCGACGCGGTGATCACCGTGCCGGCCTACTTCTCCGACGCCGAGCGCCAAGCCACCAAAGAAGCTGGCGAGATCGCCGGCCTCAATGTGCTGCGCATCATCAATGAGCCCACCGCCGCTGCACTTGCTTATGGCCTCGATAAGGGTGATCAGGAGCAGACCATCTTGGTCTTCGACCTCGGCGGCGGCACCTTCGACGTGTCGCTCCTCGAAATCGGCGACGGTGTTGTCGAGGTTAAAGCAACAAGTGGAGATAACCATCTCGGCGGCGACGACTGGGACAACAAAGTTGTCGACTGGATGGTCACCGAGTTCAAGAACGCACACGGTGTCGACCTTTCGAAAGACAAGATGGCGATGCAGCGTCTGCGTGAGGCAGCAGAGAAAGCCAAGATTGAGCTATCGAGTTCAATGCAAACCTCAATAAACCTGCCGTACATCACGGCCAGTGCCGACGGCCCGCTGCACCTAGACGAAACACTAAGTCGCGCGCAGTTCGAGGCCATGACTCAAGACCTACTCGATCGCACCAAGGCACCTTTCCAGGCGGTCTTAAAGGATGCGGGTATCGCACTCGACAAGATCGATCAGGTGGTGCTTGTTGGTGGTTCAACTCGTATGCCAGCGGTTACCGAACTAGTCAAGAAAGAAGCTGGCAAGGAGCCCAATAAAGGGGTAAACCCTGACGAGGTTGTCGCGGTTGGCGCTGCGCTGCAAGCCGGTGTACTCAAGGGTGAAGTCAAGGACGTCCTGCTGCTCGATGTGACCCCACTTTCACTGGGCATCGAAACTAAGGGTGGCGTCATGACAAGGCTCATCGAGCGCAACACCACCATCCCTACCAAGAGATCTGAAACCTTCACCACGGCGGATGACAATCAGCCTTCGGTGTTGATTCAGGTCTATCAGGGTGAGCGCGAAATGGCCGCTTACAACAAGCGTCTTGGCACCTTTGAGTTGACGGGCTTACCGCCGGCACCGCGTGGTATCCCGCAGGTCGAGGTCACCTTCGACATCGACGCCAATGGCATCGTCCACGTGTCAGCTAAAGACATGGCGACAGGTAAAGAGCAGTCCATGACTATTTCGGGCGGCTCGGCCCTAAGCAAGGATGAAATCGATCGCATGATGCGTGAAGCCGAGCAGCACGCTGATGAAGACAAGCAGCGACGCGATGAGGTCGAGGTTAGAAACACAGCCGAAGGGCTCGTTTATCAAACCGAGAAGTTCCTTGCCGATAACGCTGACAAATTGCCGGCCGACGCCAAGGCAAATGTCGATGGCCCACTTGATGAACTCAAGAAAGCCATTGATGCTAATGACATCCCAGGCATGCGGGCAGCAACCGACAAGGTTGCCCAAGCCAGCCAGACCTTAGGCGCGGCAATGTATGCGGGCGCGCAGGAGGCCGGCGGATTCGAAGGTGCAGCCGATGCGGATGCTGAGGCCGATATGGCCGAGGACGATGACGTAGATGCCGAAATTATTGACGAGGAAGAATCCAAGTGAGTTCTGAAGACCACACTGAGAATGAAGATCAGAATGAGAATGAAGACCATGGGGTACGGGTAACCGACAAACGTCGCATTGATCCCGATACCTACATCTTGCGCGATCTTGATGCGCAACCGGAGTCAGGGGAGGTGCGCCAGCCCGATGAGGCTGGTGCACCAACCACCGCCGAAGAAGATAAGTTGGCTGAACTGACAAACGACCTTCAGCGGGTGCAGGCGGAGTACACAAATTACCGGCGCCGCGTGGATCGCGATCGCGAACTCGTCAAAGAGAATGCGATCGGCTCGGTCATTGTGGCGCTACTTCCGGTGATTGATGACATTGATAGAGCACGGGAGCACGGTGAGCTAGAGGGGGCTTTCCGTAGTGTCGGTGAATCCCTAGAGGGTACATTGGCGAAATTAGGCTTAGAGAAATTCGGGGTGGCAAACGAGCCATTCGATCCGAACCTGCATGAGGCACTTTCCACCGAATCCCGTGAAGACATTACGGAGCCAACGGTGACAGCCCTGTATCAACCGGGGTATCGCTATGCGGGGCGTGTACTGCGTCCGGCCCGGGTTGCGGTTGCCGGGACTGACTAACCGTGAACAAAGACTGGCTCGAGAAGGATTTCTACGCGATTCTCGGCGTCAGCAAGGATTCAGCACCGGATGAGATCAAAAAGAAATACCGCAAGCTCGCACGCGAGTTGCACCCGGATAAGAATCCAGGCGACGCGAAAGCCGAGGAGCGCTTCAAACAAGTCTCCGAGGCTTATGACGTGTTGTCCGATGAGGCAAAGCACAAGGAGTACGACGAGGCTCGGTCGCTCTTCGCTAACGGTGGTTACCGTTCGGGTGGCTTCGGTGGTGGCCGAGGTGCTGGCGCCCAGTACAACACCAACATGGAAGACCTGTTTGGCGACGGCAATAGTGGTTTCGGTGAATTTCTCGGAGGGATTTTCAACCGTGGCCGTACCGGTAGATCACCGCAACCGCGTCGAGGTGGTGATCTCGAGAGTGAACTGACACTTTCATTTGACGATGCACTTGATGGCGTAACGGTGCCACTGCGCTTGAGCACTGAAGCCGCCTGCAAAACGTGCCACGGCACCGGAGCTAAGCCTGGCACGGTGCCGCGCGTGTGCCCGGCCTGTGAAGGCGCTGGCCAAACGGCACGCAATGCCGGTGGTTTCGCTTTCGCGGAGCCTTGCACCGTATGCCGTGGACGCGGGGTGTTCATTGACGAACCATGCTCGGTTTGCCGCGGGTCCGGCCGTGGCTTGAGTACTCGCACCGTGCAAGCTCGGATCCCGGCCGGCGTTAAAGATGGCGCTCGCATCCGACTCAAGGGCAAGGGCGCACCCGGTGAGCGGGGTGGCCCGCACGGTGACCTATTTGTGGTTGTCCAGATAACCGGCCACCCGGTGTTTGTGCGCAAAGGCGACAACATCACTTTGACCGTGCCGGTGACATTTGTCGAGGCCGCACTCGGAGGCCAAATCTCGGTACCTGTTCCACGCGGTGGATCCGTGACACTTCGGGTGCCTCCCGGTACCACGACGGGGCGTACCTTCCGAGTGCGCGATAAAGGTATTTTGCGGGGGGACGGTACCCATGGTGATGTCTTGGTCATGGTTGAAGTTGCCGTTCCGCAGCAGTTAAGTGACGAGGCAACAGAGGCACTACGTACCTATGCCGAGAAGACTTCCGATCATGATCCACGCCAGGACCTATATACGTTGGCCGGGCTGGAGGATAAGCAATGAGCGTGCCTAGCCGAGGATACCGAGT
>JBAXHK010000178.1:0-4103 GCA_037138935.1 Actinomycetes bacterium | reverse complement strand
TAGCCGAGCGGGCGCTCGCACGGGCCGCCGCTACCCCGAGCATTCGACTCCAACGTTGGCAAGGAGCGGTCCACGACGTACCCTTGCAATGGCCAGCGATGGTCGCCGGGCTCATAGACACCGTGGTCGAGACCGAGCAGTTGGCCTTCCAGAAGGGGGGATCTCGTTGATCGAGTTCGACGATCTACCCGAGTTGGTCGACCCGGTGCTGGTTGCGGCATTTGAAGGTTGGAATGACGCCGGCGATGCAGCCTCGGGCACCATTAGCCATCTTTGTGATGTTTGGGACGCGCAGCCGCTGGCGGATTTGGACTCCGAGGAGTACTACGACTATCAAGTTAATCGACCACATATCTCAACCGATGAATCCGGAGTCCGGCAACTTACCTGGCCGAGTACCCGGCTATATGTGGCACGAATCCCGCTAGCACCACGAGACATAATCTTGGTTCAAGGCATTGAGCCGAACATGAAATGGCAGCAATTTGTTCGCGAGATCTTGAGTTTGGCGGCCGAATTAGATGTCAGCATGGTCGTAACTTTGGGTGCCCTCCTTTCCGATACCCCGCATACTCGACCCGTCCCGGTTACGGGTACCTCGACCGATGTCAGCGTGGGAGCAGAACTTGGGTTGGAGGCCTCCCATTACGAAGGGCCAACCGGAATTGTTGGTGTTTTACAGGAAGCGTGCATGCGTTTTGGCATCCCGGCTGTTTCACTTTGGGCCGCGGTTCCGCACTATGTGGCACAGCCGCCCTGCCCCAAGGCCACCCTTGCGCTCGTGCGCCGTGTTGAAGATCTCCTTGACATTCCGGTGCCACTTGGTGATTTGGTCGAAGAGTCAAGGGCCTGGGAAATCGGCGTCGACGAATTGGCCGCGGAGGACGAAGAAGTCGGTGAGTACGTAACGCAACTTGAAGAAGCTCGCGATACTGCCGACCTACCCGAAGCTAGTGGTGAGGCTATTGCGCGTGAGTTTGAGAAGTACTTACGAAGGCGCGGAGCCGAAGAGCGCTAACTCGCACCTTGCTCGGCTATCACTGCAATCGAATGACGAGTAGCTGCATCAAGTGATGCGGCGTCACCTTGGCCATTTATCACTGACAAAATACCCAACGCCACTTTTTTGCCAAGCTCAACACCCCATTGGTCAAATGAGTTGATGCCCCACAGCGCACCTTGAACGAAAACACTGTGCTCATACAGGGCAATAAGGGCGCCCAGGGTGAATGGGTCAAGTTGTGACGCGCAGAGCACGGTGGTCGGCCGATTACCCGGCATTACCTTGTGCGGAGCCATGGCCGCCTCAGTGCCATCTGAGGTTACCTCGTCAAGGGTTCGTCCACGCGAAAGCACGGCTGCCTGTGCAAGTGCATTTGCGATGAGAATATTTTGCTGATCACCGAGCGGGTTGTCGCTCTTCACGATCACAATAACGTCGCAAGCGACCGGGCTTGTGCCTTGATGAATCAGTTGGTAGAACGAATGCTGACAGTTAGTGCCTGGCTCACCCCAGACGATGGCTCCGGTTTCGTACGTAACGGTCGAGCCATCTAAGCGAACACTCTTGCCGTTACTTTCCATGGTCAGCTGTTGCAAGTAGGCCGGAAAACGCGAAAGATATTGTGAGTACGGTAAGACCGCATTCGTGCTGATATTAAGGAAGTTGCGATTCCACACGGCGAGCAGGCCCATGAGTACCGGTAGGTTGCGGGCCGGGGGTTCGGTTGCAAAGTGGGTGTCCATGGCGTGGAAACCAGCGAGCATGGCGGCAAATCCTTGAGGCCCAATAGCGATCATGGTTGACAGCCCAATTGCTCCATCCATGGAGTATCGCCCCCCAACCCAGTCCCAAAAACCGAACATATTGGCGCGGTCGATGCCGAATGCTTGGACGAGCTCGGAGTTCGTGGACACCGCGACGAAGTGTTTAGCCACGGCTTTCTCACCCAAGGCTGCAACCAACCATGAGCGCGCCGCCTGCCCGTTGGTCATCGTCTCCAAGGTGGAGAAAGTCTTAGATGCAATCACAAACAAGGTACGCGCTGGGTCAAGGTCGCAGATTGCTTCGCTCAAATCCGTTGGGTCTACATTCGAAACGAAACGAAACGTCATCTCGCGTTTTGAATAGTTGCGCAGTGCTTCATAGGCCATTGCCGGCCCAAGATCGGAACCTCCGATACCGATATTCACTACCGCGTTTATGCGTTTGCCGGTAGCACCGCGCCAATCACCATTTCGCACCGCTTTGGCAAAGCTCCCCATGCGATCAAGTACTTCATGCACCTCTGCTACGACATCGACTCCATCAACCACAAGGGTTGCTTCGTGTGGCAGTCGCAATGCGGTGTGTAGCACTGCGCGGTCTTCGGTGACGTTTATGTGTTCGCCGGCAAACATCGCAGCACGTCGGGTGAAGACACCTTGCTGATCAGCCAGCGTGATTAGTGAGTCGAGCGCCTCGGGAGTAATACGTTGGCGTGAGTAGTCAAGGGTTATCCCCGCGGCGCTAACGGTCGAACGAATCGGCCGCTCAGGATCGGCATCTAGCAGCGACCGAATATCTGGCACTACCGCGGCGGATGCGGTTAAAGTTGCCCAGGCGGGGCTAGCTGATGGGTCCGGTGTCATGAGTCAAGCCTTCCACTAGCGTTCACTTGGGCGAACTCGCCCACCTAATTTAGGAGTCGAAATGTCAGATATCGGCAAAGGCTTGACATTTGGCATGGTCGGCTTAGGCCGCATGGGTAACGGGTTGGTCCAAAGAGCCATGCGGGCCGGCCTCGAGGCGGTGGTTTATGACCATGAACCTGCGGCTGTTTCCGCGCTAGCAGCGCAAGGTGCCACCGGGGCCGAGTCCTTGAAAGCCCTGGTGGAGGCACTTCCGACCCCGCGTGCGGTCTGGGTCATGGTTCCCGCCGGCGCGATAACCGAACAGGTGGTTACTGAATTGACCGGGCTACTTGAACCCGGCGATGCAATCATCGACGGTGGCAACTCGTATTACCGCGACGATATTCGCCGCGGCGCACTTTGCGCATCCAAAGGTATTGACTACCTAGATGTAGGGACATCCGGTGGCGTTTGGGGCCTTGATCGAGGTTTTTGCCTAATGATCGGTGGGCCGAAGCAAAGCGTCGACCGCCTTATCCCCCTCTGGAACGCCATCGCCCCTGGCTTCGAGGCAGCACCCCGGACCCCAGGAATCAGTGGGGAGCCGACCCCGCAGGAGCGCGGCTGGCTGCACTGCGGTCCCGGTGGCGCCGGTCACTTCGTCAAGATGGTTCATAACGGTATTGAGTACGGGTTGATGGCCGCCTACGCGGAAGGGCTCAATGTGCTTAAGCACGCAAATGCCGGCTTGGGGCAACGCGATCAAGATGCTGAAACCGCACCTTTAAGTGATCCACAGTTCTACCAATACGAGATTGACGTGCCGGCGGTCGCTGAACTTTGGCGTCGTGGCAGCGTTGTTGAGTCTTGGTTACTGGATCTCACGGCCGCGGCCCTGCAGGCCTCCCCTGAACTAACAGAGTTCGGCGGCCGCGTCTCCGATAGCGGAGAGGGCCGCTGGACGCTTATCGCGGGGATTGAGGAGGGTGTTCCGACACCCGTGTTGGCCGCTTCGGTCTATGAGCGTTTTGAATCACAGGGTTCAGCTCTTTTCGCGAACAAAATCCTTAGTGCCATGCGCAAAGAATTCGGTGGGCACGACGAGAAAACCTCAAGCTAAACGGACGCCAAGCAGGGCATCACAGAGTTTCGCCACCTGCGAAGGCGCGCCCATGTCACTTCCGCCATTGGAACTTGCCTCACTGACCCAGTGATCGATGGCATCAAGTGCCGTAGGGGTTTGCATATCGTCACTCAAAAGCTCTCGGACCCTTGCTAACAAAGGTGCAGCGCTGGGGCCGGACGACAACGCGGTAGCCGCCCGCCAGCGGGATAGCCGCTCCACAGCCGCGGACAGGCCTTCCTCGGTCCACGCCCAATCCTTTCGGTAGTGATGGGCGAGGAGGGCAAGGCGAATCGACATCGGATCCACACCATCGCGGCGTAAGTGCGAGACAAAAACTAGATTTCCACGAGATTTCGACATCTTG
>JBAXHK010000177.1:0-4140 GCA_037138935.1 Actinomycetes bacterium | reverse complement strand
ACGGGTCGATCGCAACAGCTAGAAAAAGTAGCGCAAGATAGGTAATTGATCCATGGAATAGCCGCATTGCATTCACCAGCACCTCGGGCGAAGGTGTGCGAGCACCTCGATAGAGAACCACGGTCTGAAAAATAAACGCGGCACCCAAAATCACGGCGGCGATTGAATAGACCCAGCCCATTGGTGCCACGAGGATTAGGGCCAAGGAGAAAAACACCATAACCACGGCATAGACCACGATGTTGGTGGTGACCGTGGTTACCGGCTTAACAACCGGGAGCATCGGCACTCCAGCACGCTCATAGTCGTCTCGATATTTCATCGCCAGTGGCCAGCAGTGGGGCGGCGTCCAAAAGAAGATGATCATGAACAGCACGACCGGCGTCCAAGTTAGTGAACCGGTGACCGCCGACCACGCGATCAGGACCGGCATGCAACCAGCGGCGCCACCCCAAACGATGTTTTGCGAAGTGCGGCGTTTTAACAACATTGTGTAGCCCACCACGTAGAGCAAGATTGCTAGAACGGCCAGCAGGGCTGAGATGAAATTTGCGAGCCAGAGTAGGGCTACTGCACTCCCCAAACCCAAGATGACACCTTGAATGATTCCGGCTCGCACACTTATTGTTCCCATCGCCGCCGGGCGGTGGTCGGTGCGGTGCATCAAGGCGTCAATATCTCGGTCATAGACGCTGTTGAAGGTGTTGGCGGCACCCGCGGCCAAAGTTCCGCCGATTAGAACGGCAACTACCACTTTCAAGGTCGGCAGCCCTTGAGCTGCCAAAAACATTGTCGGGATCGCCGTGGTTAGTAGTAATTCAACTATTCGGGGCTTGGTCAGGGCCACGTGCGCCATAAATTGCTGAACCCGGCTCAACTTTTCGCTAGTGGGCGCAGCCGTCATTCCACACACGATACCGGTATGAGTCAAACAGGTGATCTGGTCTCAGGATCACTGCCCTCTGCAGCGCTTCCCATCACTAGGCTTAGGCCATGAGCGAATCACTGAATTGGGACTACATCGACGAGGATGCCGTTCGGCATCTACGTGCCTTGGCAATGGACGCCGTCCAAAAGGTAGGCAATGGCCATCCAGGTACGGCAATGAGTTTGGCGCCGGTCGCTTACCTGCTCTTTACCCATATTCTTCGTCACGACCCGAGTGACCCCAATTGGCTGGGACGTGACCGCTTCGTGCTCTCAGCGGGGCACTCCAGCTTAACCCTTTATTCACAGTTATTTTTGTCGGGCTACGGCTTGACTATGGACGATCTGCGCGGATTTCGGACTTGGGGCTCGCGTACCCCCGGCCACCCCGAACACGGCCATACCGCCGGTGTCGAAACTACTACCGGACCACTTGGGCAAGGGCTTTCGACAGCGGTCGGAATGGCCATGGGCTCAAGGTTTGAACGCGGCCTGTTTGACCCGGATACCGCGCCGGGTAAGAGCCCATTCGACCATCGGGTCTGGGTAATCGCATCTGATGGCGATCTCGAGGAGGGCATCACCTCGGAAGCGTCGTCACTTGCGGGTACCCAAGGGCTAAATAATCTCACTGTGCTGTGGGATGACAACCACATCTCAATTGAGGGTGATACCGCCGTAGCTTTTACTGAAAATGTTGTCGCCCGCTACGCGGCCTACCACTGGGCCACCCACGAGGTGGATCGCAATCAAGATGGCTCAGTTGACGTTGCCCAGCTTTACCATGCAATGCAGGCCGCTGCCGCCGAGAAATCACGCCCTACTTTTATTCGAGTTCGCACCACCATCGGCTGGCCGGCGCCGCATGCGCAAAACACCGCAAAAGCCCACGGCTCCGCGCTGGGCGCCGATGAAGTCGCTGCCACCAAAGTAGTGCTAGGCCTAGACCCCAACGAATCTTTTGCTTTCCCCGACGCCTTGGTTGCAAGTGTTCGCGGCAGGCTAGCCCAGCGGGTGGTGGCGGCGCGCGCTACCTGGGAGGCCAGCTATAAATCGTGGCGAGCGGCGCAACCTGATCGCGCGGCCTTACTTGAGCGCTTGCGCGCAGGTGAGTTACCCGCCGGATTCGATACTGCTTTCCCCGCATATGAAATTGGCAGTTCGGTGTCCACCCGCAAAGCGTCCGGTGAGGCGATCAATGCGGTTGCCAACGTGATGCCCGAGCTTTGGGGTGGCTCCGCTGACCTCGCCGAATCAAACAACACCACGATTGACGGAGGCAAGAGTTTCTTGCCAAGTTCTTCAAACGTACCGGATGCTTCACCATACGGGCGCATCATGCATTTCGGTATTCGCGAACACGCGATGGGAGCCATATTGAATGGAATCTCCCTTGATGGGTTGACACGCGTATTCGGTGGCACCTTCATGGTTTTTAGCGATTACATGCGGGGTGCGGTTCGCCTTGCCGCCCTAATGCAAACTGCGGTTACTTTCGTCTGGACCCACGATTCAATCGGTCTCGGCGAGGATGGTCCCACCCACCAACCGGTCGAGCACCTTTGGTCGCTGCGCGCGATCCCGGGCCTATCAGTTGTGCGGCCGGCCGATGCAAATGAGACATCAGCGGCCTGGCACACCACCTTGCGTGCGCGCCGTCCGGTGGGCTTGGTCTTAACGCGCCAGAATTTGCCGACTTTGGTGTCAACAGAACTCGCCCGCACCGGGGTGGCTAGGGGCGCATACATATTGGTCGATTCCAGCAGTCCAACGGTGCTCCTCATGGCAACCGGGTCCGAAGTACAGCTAGCACTACAAGCGCATTTAGCGCTTGCCGCGGACGGAATTTCCTCGCGGGTCATTTCGATGCCATGTTTGGAATGGTTTGACGAACAAGACCAGGCTTATCGAGATAGCGTGCTGCTGCCAATGGTAAAGGCCCGGGTAGCTGTTGAGGCTGGCGCAACTTTGGGCTGGTGGCGGTATGTCGGTGACCGTGGGAAAGTGATCGGCATCGATCACTTTGGTGCGAGTGCTGACCAAGCCGTGCTTTACCACGAGTTCGGTATCACCGCTGAGGCAATCGTTGCCGCTGCTAAATCAAGTCTGGGAGCGTGAGCTAATACGATGAATGCACTTGAGGCTTTGACTGATATTGGCGTCTCGATTTGGCTTGATGATCTAGATCGTCACCGTATTACCTCCGGCAACTTGGCCGAGTTAATCAAAAACAAGTGCGTTAGAGGTGTTACCACCAACCCGGCGATCTTTGATAAGGCAGTTTCGGCGGGGGCTGAGGCCTATGCGGCTCAGATCACTGACCTCACCGCACAAGGCAAAGATGTCGACCAGATCATCCGCAGGTTAACTACCGATGATGTCCGCTCCGCCTGTGATCTATTTACCGGGCTTTGGCAGCAATCAGGTGGTGTCGATGGTCGGGTATCAATTGAGGTAGACCCACGCTTAGCGAATGACACCGCAGCGACAATCATTCAGGCGGCGGAGCTTTGGAGTCAGGTCGCCCGCCCAAATGCCCTGATCAAGATTCCGGCGACCAAGGCCGGCCTCCCAGCGATCACCGAGACAATCGCAAATGGCATCAGCGTCAACGTGACTTTGATCTTCTCGGTTGATCGTTACCGTGAAGTGATTGCGGCGTATGAGGCCGGCCTCGTGCGCGCAAGGGCAGCGGGTCATGACCTCTCAGCTATTCAATCCGTGGCTTCGTTTTTCGTCAGCCGGGTCGATGCTGCGGTGGACGCTCAACTCGAGGCAGTTGCCACGCCCGCAGCTATCGAACTCAAGGGCGAAGCTGCCATCGCCAACGCGAGGCTTGCCTGGGTTGCTTATGAGGAGGCCCTGGCCACCGCGGGCTGGGCTGAACTCGCGGGCGCCGGTGCCAACCCGCAGCGTCCGCTCTGGGCCTCAACCGGGGTCAAGGATCCACACTACGACGACACCCGTTATGTCATAGACCTTGCTACCGCAGGCTGCGTCAACACCATGCCCGAGGCCACTTTGAACGCCGTTGATCAACATGGTCACGTCATCGGCGATACCGTGCGGGGCACCGGCCCCACCGCGGTCGCGGTTTGGCAGTCCCTTGCCGCCCAAGTCATCAACCAAGGATCCGTGTGCGACATACTCGAAATTGATGGGGTGCAGAAGTTCATCGACTCCTGGGAGCAATTACGCACCACCGTTCAGAAT
>JBAXHK010000176.1:0-4144 GCA_037138935.1 Actinomycetes bacterium | reverse complement strand
CTGGGAAAACCTCGCTGGTCGAATCACTAATTTATGCCGCCGGAGCAAGCTCCCGCATCGGCAAAGTTGAGGACGGAACGACCATAACCGACTTTGATCCGGTTGCCATAAAGCAGCATCGCTCTGTTGGGCTCGCATTGGCAGCAATTCCTTGGCAGGGTTTAGTCATTAACTTAATCGACACCCCGGGCTATGCAGACTTCATTGCCGACCTTCGAGCTGGATTACGCGCCGCTGACGCCGCACTTTTTGTAATAGGCGCAGTTGATGGGGTTGATGCGGCAACTCAGCAACTTTGGGACGAATGCGAGTCGGTCGGAATGCCGCGCGCGATCGTTGTTACCAAACTCGACAAAGACCGTGCTGATTTTGATGAAACGGTGGCGGTTTGCCGCCGCGTGTTTACCGGCGGCGGCGGGGTACTGCCACTGCACCTCCCTATTCATGCAGCCAACGGCACCCCGATCGGCTTCATTGACCTCCTAACAACCCAGATTCACGAATGGACGACAGGCATACTCGCAGAGCGTGAGTGCGACCGTGAACATGGCGACCTCATTGAACAGGCGCGGGATGATCTTATTGAGGCCATCATCACCGAATCCGAGGACGAGAACTTGATGGACCGCTTCGTTGACGGTGATCCAATAGATGTCGAAACATTGAATAGGGATTTTGAGCGCGCTGTGGCCCGAGGCCATTTCCACCCGGTAATTGGGCACGCATTGACCCCCGCAACTTTGGGTACCGAGTTGCTCCTTAACCTCATAACCCGTGGTTTCCCTTCGCCAGCCGAGCACCCGTTGCCGGTTGTCACGAGTGTCGGCGGTGAACCCAAGCCACCGTTGTCGGCCGACCCTGCCGGCCCCATTTGCGCAGAAGTAATCAAGACCACAACCGATCCATATATCGGCAAGCTTTCGATAGTACGTGTCTTCTCCGGAACCTTGACGGCCGATCAAGCGGTCCACGTTTCAGGGCATTTCGAAAGTTCATCTGGTCACCAAAGCCACGATGTTGATGAGCGAATCGGGGTACTCAGCGCTCCGCTGGGTGCAGAACAGCGCCCGGTTGCCCACGCGATAGCCGGCAGCATCGTGTCAGTTAGCAAACTGACTCGTGCCGAAACCGGCGATACTTTGTCGAGCCCCGCCCAACCGCTGATCATGGAATCTTGGCTGATGCCAGAACCATTATTGCCAATTGCGATTCGTGCCCACACCACCGCCGACGAGGATAAATTGGGCCCGGCCCTTGCCCGCGTACTCGCCGAAGATCCGACTCTTCGCATTGACCAAAATGTGGCTACCGGGCAAATGCTGGTGTGGTGCCTTGGCGAGGCCCATGCGAATCTAGTTGCCGA
The DNA here is from genome assembly GCA_037138935.1 of Actinomycetes bacterium. GTDB lineage: Bacteria > Actinomycetota > Actinomycetes > S36-B12 > S36-B12. Next base: position 2,781 of record JBAXHK010000176.1, on the reverse strand, counting down.
ACATCTAACGACACGGTATGGAGTAAATGTTGATACCGAGGAAGTTCGGGTTCAACTACGTGAAACTTTTGCAACTTCAGCTGAGGGGATTGGGCGCATTGGTGAGCAATCTGGCCAGTACACCTTGTGCGAGATAGTCGTCGAGCCACTGCCGGCGGGAGGCGGTTTTGATTTCGCGTACAAAGCTTTAACTGGCGACGTATCCCCCGAGGTTATTGGCTCAGTTGAAAAAGGTATTCGAGCCCAGTTACTTAAAGGTGTTGCTATCGGCTACCCGGTTGTTGATATCCGCGTAACTCTGGTTGCTGCAAAGTCACACAATGTTGATCAATTGGATATGGCCTTCCAGGACGCTGGCGCTTTAGCCCTTCAGGACGCCGCCGCTAAATCAACCATCAACCTGCTCGAACCGTTGATGGAACTCGCGGTGCTAATGCCCGATGAGCACATGGGTGCGGTGATTTCAGATCTTTCAACCCGACGCGGACACGTGACCGGCACTGAGTCAATAGCCGGTGGGCGCAGCGTTGTTCGAGCAATCGTGCCCGAGGCCGAAATCACCCGCTACGCGATCGACATTAGATCCCTCACCCATGGCACCGGCAGTTACACGCGTCAAAGCGCGGGCTTTGCGCCCATGCCATCGGCCGCTACTAAAAAGATTCTTGGGGGCTAACTGCGCGAAGCTACCCAGAAGCCCAAGCATCAGCAAGAAGTTGCCGGGTGTCATCCAGTAATTGAGAAATTGTTTTCGTTCCGCCAATAATTGGCAAAAAATTAGTGTCGCCGCCCCAGCGAGGCACCACATGCTGATGCAGGTGACCGGCGATACCGGCCCCCGCGGAAGACCCTTGATTCATGCCGATATTAAATCCGTGCGCATTGGAGACGGTGCGCAGGGCGGTCATTGCCTGCTGCGTGAAGTGCCCAACTTCAATTACCTCTTCGTCGGTTAGGTCGGTGTAGTCGGCAACGTGACGATAAGGGCAGATCATCAAGTGCCCGGAGTTATAAGGGTACAAATTCAAGACGGCATAAACCAACGTGCCTCGAGCGACAACAAGGCCTTCATCGGGGCCAAGGTCAGGGGCTACACAAAATGGGCAATCAGCACCCGCGTCTGTGTGCTTTGGCTTACTTTCACCGCGCAGATACTTCATCCGATGTGGAGTCCAAAGTCGATCCCAGGCCTCTCCCATAACTAAACCTGCGCCCGAGTTGCGATTACATCCGTGATCTCGGCGACTGCATCAGCGATGCTAACGCCATTCTTCTGGGTACCATCGCGGTAACGGAAAGAAACGGCGCCCTCGGCAACGTCCTCATCACCAGCAATCAGCATGAATGGCACCTTGCTTTTCTGTGCCGTACGGATCTTCTTTTGCATGCGGTCATCAGATGTATCGACCTCCACCCGCACCCCGAATTCACGCAACTTTTCAGCCACGCCCTGCAGATAGTCATTATGCGAATCAGTGATCGGTATCCCGATTACCTGTACGGGAGCAAGCCAGGGCGGAAACGCGCCCGCGTAATGCTCCAAGAGAACGGCGAAGAAACGCTCAATGGAGCCAAAGAGCGCACGGTGAATCATCACCGGACGTTGCCTGTTGCCATCAGCACCTTGGAATTCAAGGTCGAAGCGCTGCGGTAACTGGAAATCAACCTGAATGGTCGACATCTGCCAAGTACGACCGATGGCATCCTTGGCTTGGACCGATACTTTTGGTCCATAGAAGGCTGCTCCGCCTTCATCAAGTACCAATTCGAGATTCTGCTTGCTTGCAGCCTCGCGCAAGGCTTCGGTCGCCTCCACCCATTCGGCCTCCTCGCCCACAGATTTATCCGGGTTGCGAGTTGACAGCTCAAGATAGAAGTCTGTCAAACCGTAATCGCGCAGCAGATTTAGCACGAACGTTAGGAGCCGATCGAGCTCATCTGGCATCTGTTCCTTGGTGCAGTAAATATGGGCATCGTCTTGAGTGAACCCCCGTGCGCGCGTTAACCCTTGCACCACTCCGGACTTCTCGTAGCGATAAACCGTGCCAAATTCAAAGAGCCGAAGTGGCAGCTCTCGATATGAACGGCCGCGCGAGGAAAAAATCAAGTTATGCATCGGGCAGTTCATTGGTTTTAGGTAATAGTCAGCGCCCTGCTTACGCACCACACCTTCGTCATCAATCTCGGCATCTAAATGCATTGGCGGGTACATGCCTTCGGCGTACCAATCCAAGTGGCCGGATTGTTCAAAGAGCGCTGCTTTTGTTATGTGCGGCGTATTTACGAACTCATAGCCGCCCTCCTCATGTCGTTTTCGGGAATAGTCCTCCATCACCCGACGCACCACCCCGCCTTTGGGGTGGAATACGGCGAGCCCTGAGCCAATTTGCTCAGGAAATGAGAACAGGTCCATTTCAGCGCCAAGGCGTCGGTGGTCGCGGCGCTCAGCTTCTTCAAGGAATGTCAGATGTGCTTTTAGTTCTTCCTTGGATGGCCAGGCGGTGCCGTATACCCGCTGTAGAGACTCATTCTTTTGATCCCCTAGCCAATATGCCGCCGATGTCCGCATCAACTTGATCGCATTTTGCGGTATGTATCGCGTGCTCGGCACATGTGGGCCTCGACATAAATCACCCCAGCAGCGTTCCCCGGTTTTGGCGTCGACATTGTCATAGATTGTCAATTCGGAGCCGCCCACCTCCATGACATCGGCTCCTCCGCTACTACCAATCAATCGAAGCTTGTATGGCTCGGCGGCAAGTTCACGGACAGCCTCATCTT
>JBAXHK010000175.1:0-4152 GCA_037138935.1 Actinomycetes bacterium | reverse complement strand
TCGATCACTGGATGGGCGAATCGAAGAAGGTTTCCGGGAAGGGCTCGTTGGTGAGCGTGTAGTGCCACCACTCTTCAGGAAGGTTCATGAAGCCAGCAGCCTCCATCGCGGACACGAGCAGTTTCCGATTGTCCTTCTGCTCCGCCGTGATCTCTAGACTCGCAGTTGCAGCGAGCGGGTCCAAGCAGTCGAAGCCGGTGCCCATGTCAATGGAGGTATCGGCAAACCTGACTCCCTCGGGTGCCGCGCAGTCAACTATGGGATCTCCCACGACCCACTTCGCACTAGCTGCCGACCCGAGTGGCACGAGAGTGACATCGACCGTAGACCCACGGCTGTGCCCGCTCTTTGCCGCGATCAGACCCATGGGAAAGAGTTGGTCCTTCGCGAGGCGCGGATAGAACTCGCCGCGCGTGACATCATCACCGGGGTCTTTGGCCCATTCCACGAAATCGGTGACCGCCCGCTGCGGGCGGTAGCAGTCGTAGACCTTGAGCGAGAAGCCGTTGGCTTTGACTTTCTCCTGCACCTGCGTAAGTGCCCGCGCGGCTTCATCGGTGAGCCAGCACTCGGGAGCGTCGTACCCGCTGACGGGCCGTCCCACAAAATTGAGCTCTCCGTTGTAGCGGATCTCTTGCACGATGTCAGGAGCCACGTCGGAGAGCCGGGTGAATCCTTCGGGCGGCTCGGCCGTCTGGCTGCTGCATGCGCTGAGGGCTAGTACCGCCGCCGCCGTGAGGGTTCGGGCAATGACTGTCATAGGGACATACTGCACGCCTGCCTCACTGAGCGCCAGCACGTCGTGCTGCGCTAGCGGGCAGGTTCGCCAACTGGGGTAGTTCGAGCACTTTTTAGGCCTCGATATGTAATAGTTGAGGGGTGCTCGCCGGAGGGCGAACGAGGTCGCGGGCGATATCCAAAATGGAAAGCGAGGGCCGATTCGTGAGATCAACATTGACTGCTCGACGCATTGTGGGTGTTGTGTGCACGATTGCGCTCCTCGCGGGTGTGGCAGGTGTTGTTGCTCCGGCGGCCCCAGCGGTAGCTCCGTCGGCTCCAGCGGCTCAGCCTTTCGAGCCGACCTTGTCGTATTACAAGTGCCCGCCTAAGTCCCTTCCTGTCGGGGTGAAGTGCGCCAAGCTCACGGTGCCCTTGGATTGGAAGAACCCAAGTGATGGTCGGACGACGACGATTGATGTGCGGGTGATGCGCTCGAAGGAGGGCAAGGGTGGGTTGACTTTCAACCCGGGCGGTCCGGGTGGGTCGGGGGTTGAGGCATTCCCGGGCGTCTACTCACTGCTCCCGGATGAGGTGGTCTCCAAGTTCGATTTCGTGGGATGGGATCCGCGCGGTGTGGGAGGTAGCGGGCCGAAGCTGACTGGCCCAGCTCAGCCTTTCGTGGGACTGGGTCTAGTACCGGGTGAGTCTGGTGGGGCCGAGATTTCCGGGACCACGCCGGGTTCACCTGCCGCCAACGCAGGCCTGGTCAAGGGCGACATCATCACCAAGGTCAGTGATCGCGTAATAAGCAACGCCGCCGATGTGGTCGCCGAAGTCCTCGAGTCCGTGCCGGGCGATTCGCTGGTGGTTGAATTTCGTCGTGGTGGCGTTAGTCGCGAGGTAACCGTCATTGTCGGCTCGCAAGAATCCGGTTGCCAATACGGCACCGTGGCTCCGGCGTATCCACCCGCGACGGGCCCGGTGGATTGGCAGGTGTATTGGCAGCAGGCCGCAGATCAAATTGCGGCGGTCAACACCGCATGTTTGGCGGCTAACCCTGATTCGGCCCCTTACCTGGGCACATGGCAGGTTATCCGTGACCTCGACGCATTGCGCGCTGCGCTGGGTTACTCGACGTGGAACTACTGGGGCATGAGCTATGGCACCCGGATTGGGCACGCCTACGCGCGCACCTTCCCCAATAGGTTGCGAGCGATGGTCATGGATGGCAGCCTGCCGGCGGCCGAGACAACATATGGGCTTGCTACGTCTTTTCCAGCGAACGCCTGGGTGTCCCTACAACTGTTCCCGGCTTTGGCGGCCCCAGCGGCGGCCCGCAAAATGAAGGTGATCGAGGAGTATCTAAATGGCACGGTGGTGGCCTTGCCCGATGGCACCGAGTTGAACAGGTGGGATTGGGCGGAGCAATTTCGGACACTCTTGGGCTCACAGAGCCAGTACCCGACTGCGGTGGCATTCGTCAACAACCTCTATGCGGGTATCACCGCGACTTCTCCGGCTGAGCGCGCTAAGCGACTCGAGGTAGTAGCAAGCATTTCTGAATCGCTGCGCGCGCTCCTTGAGGAGCAAGCGTTGAAAATGGCGGCTATTTTTGTGTTCGTCAACTGCTCCGACCTGCACGATCGTGTAACACCTTCGGAGCTCGCCGCCGCCTCAGAATCTATCGAGCGAAACTACGGTACGGCTCGGCCCTATTCCATGGGGTTGAACGCTGCGTGCTTTGGGCTCCCCCCGGGTGACTTATCGCCGGCTATACCCAGCGGCTCCAGCATGATCGCCCTGAAGACACCTCCGGTGTTCGTGCTGTCCTCCGGTGATGCGGCGACACCGTGGGTGTGGGGGCGCAACCTCGCGAACACTTTCGTCGGGTCAAGCACGATCACCTACGAAAGCACCCAGCATGTTGATTACCTGTTCACCCCATCGGAGTGTGTTAACGCAGCGGTGACCGAATACCTGATCACGCTCAAACTGCCACCCCGACATCGCCAATGCACGTATTCACCCGGTGGGCCAGTCGCGCTGCGTTAGCGCGGGGCTGGACCAGGCCCCTTCACGTTCGATGTCAGTAATGCAGTGCCGGGATCAAGTTGGTGGTAGTTGCGGGTTGAGAACGGCAAACATTTCGCGAACATTCTTTATGTAACTTGATGCAGCCTGGTTGCCTCGTGTGGTCGTGTCGCCCACTTCTGCGCGTAGTTCAGGGTTCAGGGCGCGTGGACAGCGGGCATCCCATCTCCCTAAAAATTCGCGAAAGACGCCTTAATACAAGAGGTTCCTATTTTGATGGAAATATGCCATTAAGTGAACAAATCTTATTAGACTCGCCTTATACGAAAATCGGTGGAAGGAATAAGGAATAATGAAGAGAGTTTCAGCAGGTCTAGCTGTTAGTGCACTCGCACTTGGATCCATGGCCGTGACAACAAGCGTTGCGCAGGCTTATGACAAAGCCGCATTCGGCTTCGCTGCATCACATTTTCTGAACGCAAAGGACCTGCCCAAGGAATTTGCATCGAAGCCTGGGGCGACCATTGCAATTGGAGATTTGGTGGGTCAGGGATCTTTTTTATGTGCTAGCCCGGGGCCCGTCGACGGCTCGATCCCTAATAGCTTTAATCTCGCGCCATCTGTTCTCAATGCGAATGTGTCATATAACGAAATAAATAAGAACGTTGATCTGTACATTAACGTTGATCAATACCGCAGTAATACTGCAGCCGAAAAAGCATTTGCCAAAGTCGGCAAGGACCTCAAAAAGTGCGATGGAAGTTACTCGGGTACATCCACTGACGGAAATGGCACTTCATTTCCATACACAACAGCTGTTACATCAGGGAAAACTCCTGCGGTCACGGTGGCTGGCGTCGAGTCGGTCTACACCAATCAGAACGTTAATAATGCTGCTGTGGGAAATCCAGATTCCTATTTAAGTGACACCTTTACAATTTTCACTCTGTTAAATGACGTCATTATTTCAACTCAGGCTTCAACGCAGACTGCTGTGGATCTGACACCTGCTCAAAAAAAGGCGCTCGAACAGGTCGCTAACCGAATGGTGACCACCTGGGCAAGTTAAAGGGCCAAGGGTCCCGTAACGGCGCCCCAAAGTTCAGTGGTTGTTTTTTTCAGGAAGTGTGACTTCAATTGCTCACCTTGCTGAAGAAGATAAGGACCGATCGAAAACCGTCCACAGACCTGACGAAATCACTGTTGCCTAGCACCTCCAAGATCCGCAATTAAGGCGGCGAGTGTGGATAGAGTTGGGGCTTCTTCCACCGGTTCGTTTGGATTGGTGTCACGGTTTAACTCCGGGGTCACTGCTACCGGCTAATGGAGAGGTATAACAAATGTCAAGCATTGCAAAGGCACCGTGGCAGGTGGCGTTCTCCGCCTGCAGCGCCATCGTTG
>JBAXHK010000174.1:0-4162 GCA_037138935.1 Actinomycetes bacterium | reverse complement strand
TGCCGCTTTGCGCAACCGCAAGAACACAATCGGCGACTCGTCTTCTGGCTCAAAGGCTGCGAGAAGAACCGACGGTGCCTTTTCGAGTGATTCGTAGGTTGTGCGCACCGCGGTACCAGCTACCGACGAACGTAAGAACTGTGCTTCTTCATCCGAAGACTCGCGGACACGGAAATCAATATTGTCGGACTGCAGAACGGCTCGGGCGAAACGCGCGTATGCGTACGCATCTTCAACTGTTGACCGCCCGCCAACGAGCACCCCATGACTTGTTGCTGCTGCTAAGCCACGTGCGGCGACATCCAGAGCCTCCGGCCAAGAAGCCGGACGCAACTTCCCGTCCTCACGAATTAGCGGCGTAGCAACCCGGCCTTGCTCTTGATAAGTGAAAGCGAATCGACCTTTGTCGCAGTTCCACTCTTCGTTAACAGCGGGTTCATCCCACGCCAACCGGCGGGTGACCGTGCCGCGGCGATGGTCGGTGCGCAGTGAACAGCCGGATGCGCAGTGCTCACAAGTTGTCGGGACCGAGACTAGATCAAATGGTCGCGACCGGAATCGGTATGCCGCACTGGTCAATGCGCCGACCGGGCAAATCTGCACGGTGTTACCTGAGAAGTACGAGTCAAATGGCTGATCCGCCGCGGTGCCGACTTGCTGATTGGATCCGCGTTCAAGTAACTCAAGCATTGGATCACCAGCGATTTGCTCTGCGAACCTGGTACACCGGGCGCACGAAACGCAACGCTCCCGATCGAGCAAGATCTGTGCACTGACATTTATTGGCTTGGGGAAAGTGCGTTTCTCTTCTTCAAACCGAGACTCCGGGCGACCGGCGCTCATGGCTTGGTTTTGCAGTGGGCACTCACCACCCTTATCGCACACCGGGCAATCGAGGGGGTGATTCAAGAGCAGGAACTCCATCACGCCTTCTTGGGCATCGCGCGCAATCGGTGAGGTTAATTGCGTTCGGACTTGCATTCCATCCGAAACCACCTGCGCGCATGCTGGCTGCGGTTTCGGGACACCCTCGATGTCAACCAAACACATGCGGCAAGCCGCGACCGGCTCAAGGAGCGGGTGATCACAAAAACGCGGAATCTCAATACCGAGCAGCTCAGCTGCGCGGATGACGAGGGTGCCTTTTGGGATTTCAATGGCGACGCCGTCAACGACAACGGTCACCAACTCCACCTGCGGGGTGAGATCTGATCCGGCATTACTGGTTATGGTCATCTGGTTGCCGATTCCGCAAAGACGTATGACGCTACCGGATTAAATTGTTCATCGGCAGACGTCGTGGTGGCTGCCTCAAACTCGGCACGGAAGAACTTCAGGGCCGCCGGGTACGGGGTCGCCGCAGCATCACCGAGAGCGCAGAAGGATCGACCGGCAATCTGCGAGCAAAGGTTCACCAAGGTGTCGACTTCAGCGGGCGAGCCATGGCCGTGCTCGAACTTCTCGAGCACCCCGGTAATCCAGTAGGTACCTTCGCGGCACGGAGTGCATTTACCGCAGGACTCATGCTTGTAGAACTCAAGCCACCTAGTCACTGCCTTGACGACACTGACCGTATTGTCGAACAGCATCGGAGTTCCGGTGCCAAGCATCGTGCCAGCCGCAGCCATATCTTCGTACGTCAGCGGCAGGTCAAGGTGCTCAGCAGTCAACATTGGTACCGAAGAACCCCCGGGCAGCCAGAATTTAACTTCACCGCCTCCTCTGATGCCACCGGCGTAGTCAAGGAGTTCGCGCATCGTGATACCAAGTGGAGCCTCGTAAATACCAGGGCGCACCACATGGCCTGAAATTGAGAATACTTTGAAGCCCGGGGATTTCTCGGTTCCGAATTGGCGGAACCAAGCCACCCCTCTATCGATGATGTATGGGATATTGGCAATGGTTTCGACGTTGTTTATTACCGTGGGTGAGGCATAAAGACCCGCAACCGCCGGGAACGGCGGCTTGAGCCGGGGCTGCCCACGGTAACCCTCAAGGGAATCAAGCAGTGCGGTTTCTTCACCGCAGATGTAGGCACCGGCGCCAGAGTGGACGACGACATCAAGGGAAAAGTCAGTGCCAAGAATATTCTCGCCGATAAAGCCTGCCGCGCGCGCCTGCTCAACCGCATAGGCGACCTTGCGAATGGCGTGCGGTACCTCACCGCGGATGTAGATGAATGCGTGGTTGGCTCGAATCGCATACGAGGCGATGATTACACCCTCAACCAGTGCATGCGGATTCGCCAACATGATCGGGATGTCTTTGCAGGCACCCGGCTCAGATTCATCTGCATTGACAACGAGGTAGTGCGGCTTGCCATCATTTTGCGGGACGAATCCCCACTTCATGCCGGTGGGGAAGCCGGCGCCCCCACGCCCGCGCAGCCCCGAATCCTTTATCTCCCCGATGATCGCGTCGGGATCCATTTTTAGGGCAGCGGCGAGTGCCTGATATCCACCAACCCGGCGGTAGCCTTCGATCGTGTAAAGGTCTGGCTTATCCCAGTGTTCGGTGATAATTGGCGTCAGCCCGGAAGTAATCATGAGGCATCCCCCGCCGGTACCGAGGCCGCGCTCATTCCACGCTCCTGTGCAATCCGAAGGCCCACCAGCATTTTCGCATCGACCGCCTCACCTTCGTTGACCAATCCATCGAGCGGGTAGACAAGGGTGTGTTCGGTCGCTTGGAAATCGCGAATTACGGGGCCGCGAGTCGATGCGACCTGCTCACCGCGCGCAAGGCGTTCAACTACATCAACCGCACTGGCCGGAGTTACATCGTCCATGTACTCCCAGTCGACGGTCATCACCGGTGCATGGGTGCAGGCGGCTTGACATTCAATACGTTCGAGCCAAAACTCACCATCGGCACTTGGCTCATTACTTCCAATGCCTAACCTCTCACTTAGCGCTGCAAACACTGCATCGCCGCCGAGTAGACCGCACAGGGTGTTCGTGCAGACGCCGAGGTGATGCTTGCCGACCGGCTTACGCTTGTACATCGTGTAAAACGACGCGACCGCGGTGACTTCGGCAGAGGTAATACCCAGGACTTCAGCACACGCGTTTATTCCGTCGGCGGTGACTTCGTTATCAACACTTTGCACTAAATGAAGCATGGGAAGTAGCGCCGAGCGAGATTTCGGGTAGCGGTCAGCCAAATCACGCATCTGGCCGCGAGTTGCCTCACTGATAGTCATATGTCTGCGTCGCTCTCGTTTTCGTTGGGTATTACCGGTCGACCCCGCCCATAACAGGATCGATGCTGGCGACCGCGGCAATTAGATCTGCCACCTGACCGCCTTCGCTCATCGCTGCCACAGACTGCAGGTTGGTAAATGAAGGATCACGGAAGTGCGCGCGATAAGGCCGGGTACCACCAGCGCTAACTAAGTGGCAACCGAGCTCACCTCGCGGTGACTCAATTGCGGTGTAAACCTGACCTACCGGAACTTTGAAACCCTCGGTAACTAACTTGAAATGATGGATCAGGGCTTCCATGGACTCCGACATAATCTCGCGGATGTGGTCGGTTGAATTGCCTTGACCGTCGGCACCAATTGCCAGTTGCGCCGGCCAGGCGATTCTCTTATCGGCGATCATTACCGGGCCTGGCTGCCCGAGCCGATCAAGGGCTTGTTCAATGATTCTGATGGACTGCTGCATCTCACCCACGCGGATTAGAAACCGGCCGTACGCATCACATGTGGTTTCAGTAACAACATCGAATTCAAAAGTTTCGTACCCGCAGTACGGCTGGGTCTTGCGTAGGTCATGGGGCAACCCCGTGGCGCGCAAGATTGGCCCGGTAACACCAAGTGCCATGCACCCGGTCAGGTCGAGGTACCCAATACCCGAGGTGCGGCCCATCCAGATCGAATTGTCAATTAGTAGATCGGTGGTGTCTTTCAATCGCTTACGCAATAAAGGAATCATCTCACGAATTTTTTCGACACCATCTGCTGGTAGATCTTGCGCGACTCCACCAGGACGGATGTAGGCACTGTTCATGCGTAAACCGGTGACCAGCTCAAAGACATCGAGGATCAGCTCACGCTCACGGAAACCGAAGATCATCGCGGTTAGCGCACCCAACTCCATGCCACCGGTGGCCAACGCGACCAGGTGCGAAGAAATTCGATTCAACTCCATCATCATTA
>JBAXHK010000173.1:0-4178 GCA_037138935.1 Actinomycetes bacterium | reverse complement strand
TCGCTCAGATCGAAGCCGATCCAAATTCTGGGCAGCAACTCCATACCTGGGACACCTGCTGGTCGCAGCTACTTTCGCACTGGGATGGCGTATTACTCGGTGTTGTTACCGACTCCGCGTATCGCTACATCACCTTTGGCGCCCGCCGGCTCGCGAGAATGTCGCCGAACTTTGTACTGGTTGATATTTGTATGCCAATGGATGGCGTAATGGCTAAAGGCCGCGTTGAGGTTGGCCCGGTAAACATGCCGGTATCCAATGAGTCGCTGGCTGTAGTTGATGCGCGCTCAGTCGAACTTTCGAAGATCCACGACGTGGTCTTCATCGGAGTGCTGTATCCATATCGGGTCGAGATGCTAGACGAGCTGCGTGCCCATGGAGTTCGGGTGGCGGTAAATCCACATCGCACCGACACCAGCGAAGCAAGTGGCGACGCGCGCACCAACCAGCCCAGTTGGCTCGACTACATGACGGCGCTTGCACAAAGCAACCTCGCGCTCAACTTTTCTCAGTCTTCCGCTGGGCCGTACCAGCAGCTGAAGACTAGAGTTCTCGAGGCATCGGCTGTCGGTTGCGTCATATTGACCGATGACGTTGATCGCACCGAACGTTTTTGGGTTCCCGAAGCTGAATATGGCTACTTCGCTACACCGGCCGACGTGCCTGCGGTGGTAGAACGCTTTCTAGCTGACCCCGCCAAGCTAGCCGCCGCCCAACAAGCGGCGAAGCAGCGCGCGCGGTCGATCAACGTGACAAGCTTTTGGGGTGGCATTGAAGAAGGCCTGCACCAGCGCGGCTTACCAGCACTCCTCGGCTAGGTCAGCCGCGCAAATCCGCCTTGCGCCGCACCATCGGGTAGCAGTTCGACCAGGGCGGCGTTATCAAGTTGCGCGAGCTCGCCCATGACAATGGAGACCGCCTCGAAGTATTGGTCGAGCACCGCATCGGTATGGGCTACTGAGGCATAGACACTCATGCCACCCAAGAAACCTTGGTCAAGGAGTCGCTTGGTGACATAAGTTTTGACGAGGAGTGGGTCGAGGCCGGTGACGGTGTAGTTGGCCAGTGCCGGTAAGCCACCGACGGTGATGTCTAGGCCCGCAGCGGTCGCAGTTTCTTGCCAGCGCCGCTGCACGTTCACCCCGATTTGGTGCACTCGCGCGGGCGCGTCCTCTTCGGTCATGGCGGCCAGGGCGGCAAGGGCGGCGGTGGGGCCGATGCGCTCGGTCCAAAAAGTGCTGGAAATAAAGGTTGTTTGGGCAGCTTGCATAACTTCGGTGCGGCCGATGATCGCGTTGATTGCGTATCCGTTGCCTAGAGTCTTACCGAAGGTTGCGATGTCGGGATCAACACCGTAATGCAGGTGCATACCACCCATTGGTCGGCGAAAACCCGAGGTGCACTCATCAAATACGAGCACCGCGCCGTGCTTGGTTGCAAGGGCGCGCACACCTTCAAGGAAGCCCGGTGCCGGTGGTTCACTGCGCTGCACCTCCATGTAGATGACACCAACTTCATCATCGGCCATGATCGCGGTGAGCCCGGCCAAATCGTTGAAGCGGAACGGGATTGAGGTGCCCCTCATTGCCCTCGGCACCCCGTTGGGCTCTAGGCCAGGCAGTAGATGGCCATCAAGTGAATCGTCTTCACCAAGGTTTGCCGACAGATACCAATCGTGCCAACCGTGGTAGCCGCAGAACGCCACCTTGTCTTTGCCTGAGGCCGCGCGCGCAATGCGCACCGCGACCGCGCATGCCTCGCCACCACTGCGCGTGAAGCGCGCCATGCCGGCCCACGGGTGCAATGCGATTAGCGCCTCGGCGAGATACACCTCTTCGGGGGCGTTAAGAGTTGACAGGTTGCCATTCTTGACGGTGCGCATCACGGCTTCATCAACCTTGGGATGGCTATAGCCAAGGATGTTCGTGCCAACACCCATCAGGCCGACATCGAGATACGGCTTATCGTCAAGATCCCAAACCGTGCACCCTTGGGTGCGCGAGAAGTAGGCGGGCCACCCGGCCGGCAGGTACATCTCGGCGCGCTTTGACAGCAGCATCGAGCCGCCGGGGATCAAGGTCTTGGCCTTGTTCCAAAGCTCAGACCCGGTGGACATAGGGCAAGGTTACGCGCTGCGACCGGGGTGTCATACCTGCAGTGCAGGGTGCTTGGAGGCGCCGATTTCGGAGGTGAAGGTCATGTTGAGTGTGCAAAATTACCGGTATTGTCCTAAGTGGTATAGAAAAGGTATATATTTAGGTCTTCATCAGGCTGCATCATGGCGATGAACCGCTTTGATTTTGCTGAGCGGTGAAGTGCACTGGTCGGCGATCGCGGTACCAGGAGGGAGAGCTTTATGAAGACGAGTGAATTCGATGCGCAATTTGACGCGGGCGAAGATGTCACCGCTGAGTTGGATGTCGCGAGTGCGCGCAGACCAGCTAGGAATCCTCATCGGGTAAATGTGGATTTCCCGGCCTGGATGGTCGCGTCCCTTGATCAAGAAGCCACGCGCCTTGGGGTAACGAGGCAATCGGTCATTAAGACTTGGATCGCCGACCGCATTGACCAGCGCGCTGGTTAGCCGACAACAAGATAAGCGACCGGCGTAGCTGTTGGAAACTAGCGAGTAGACCAATTCTGGGTGTTCTGGTTTTGCGGCGCTACTTGCTCAATGAAAAAACTATTGACACAATGAAGTCCATGAGTGAGCCGGTAGCCGTGTTTTTCAACGACCTCAACTTGCAGGTGGATAAGTGGCAGTCTGGTTCCACCTGGACGGAATTACTTAGCGGTAGTCGGTCTGACGTAGTATCCGGCGCGCCGATCGTTGTTACTGACGAGGAAGATGCCTTTGCGGCAACTGTCACCAACCTCTCAGCGCCCGGCCCTTTATTCGTGATTCACTGGGATCGCAAAGTGTCGTTGCCAGTCTCTGTTCAGCGGGCCACATCGGCCTGAAGTATCAGGTCTTGCTTGCCGCGAATTTCGTTGTCCATGCCCAGCACCACACCGCAACCCCGAAAGCCAAACCCACCGCCAAGGTGATGTCACCGACAATCACGACAGCCTTTGGGATGATGAAGCCGGCGTCATTTGTGATCATTGAAGAGCCGGTAAGGCAGGAGAAAACAAGCGCTGCAACCATTGGCCACAGCAAGCGTTGCGGGCCGCCGCGGCCGATCCAAATGAGAATCCCGGTTAGCGGGAGTAGTAGAAATAGCAGCCGGTAGTCATTAGAGTCACCGATCAAATAAGGCAGAGCGAGAATGAAAGTGCCGCCGACGATGAGATACCACGCGGGGCCATCGGTGAGTGTGATCCTCGTTTTGCTTTTGTGAAGTAGCGCGGTTAAAAGTGCAACGATCACAAAGAAGATGAGAGCGCCGATGACTTTAAGTAGCGTGGAGTTGAGCACCTGACCGTCGGGTGGATTGAATGCAAGCGGGTCTTCCACTAGCCATGTGACAATGCCGGTGGTACTGGAGAACATGATGCGGGTTGTCGACATTACGTTAGATCGCGCGGCGCCTTGAGCTAATAGCAGGTCATCGAAGTTCCAGATCAAGAACACGACAGTTGCTGCGCCGGCGGCTGCGGCAATCCACGACCACCGCTTCGGGGCAAGGAATACTGCGAAAACTCCGACCGCGAAATACTTCAGGATCGATGCGATGAATAGCGCGATCGCGGCAAATGTCTTGGTGGCCGGGCCACTTGCCGGGCGCGCGAATGCGAGCAGGCCGGCGGCGGCCAGTGCAGCAATGAGAATGTCGACGGTGCCACGCTCAACACCGAGTAGCACCGCAGGTGAGATCGCCAGCAGGGTGATAGCCGCTAGGGCTGCGATTAAGCCGGCCGCGCCGCTTGCGCCAACTCGCCGCCACCGGGTGACGACGAGAACACTCAACGCGCCAACTAACCCAACCCAGATCACCGCGAGGCTCACGCCGAGCACGTCGGTTTGCTGCAAACCCAGGCCTAGAGCATTAAGGACACTTGACGGAATGACGGTATAGGGGGTGAAAGGGCGGCCGTATGGATCGCAGGTTGCGATGTCGGTGCCCGCGCTCATGCAGTCTGCTGTCGCGGTGATGTAGGCGAGGTCGGCAAAGCCGGTGTTCCCGCCGAATACCGAAGGCACCGTCCAGATGCCGAAGATTTTCCAGCTACCCGAG
>JBAXHK010000172.1:0-4200 GCA_037138935.1 Actinomycetes bacterium | reverse complement strand
CGCCCACGTTGATCGGCTTTTCGGCCTGGATCTCACCCGCGATGTCGGCCGGCCCCCGGCACCTGCCTCACTCGAAGTCGAGGGGCTACTTGCCGAACGAGCAGCCGCGCGCGCCAACAAGGACTGGTCAGGCAGTGATCGGTTGCGCGATGCGTTAGCCGAACTCGGTGTGGTAGTTGTTGACACCGCCGACGGCCAACAGATTGGTTAACGGCGCCGTGCCACCTAGCCGCTCAGCTAGCTCTGGGGCGCCGGCGCAGCCTGATCGCCCGAGGGTGCCGGTGAAGGTGACACACTCGAAGTGGCACTTGGCTGACCTGGCTTAACCGGCTTGCCCGGCCCCTTGTCAGGGTCCTTGCCGCAGATAACTTTCGGGGAAGCGCGGTAGTTTGTCGTGATGGTCTCGCGATTGACCTCCGCGCCATCCTTGTAGAAAACCCGGTCAACATCGATGATGAAACCTTCCATGCCGCCTTGCCCAAGGCACTTCTTGGTCTTGTCGTAGATGGTCGGATACGGGCGAATATCGTGCCTTGGCCCAAACTCTGCCTTGACTTCGTCGTAAGTTGGGGTACCCCAAAAAGTCGCATTCATTGAGGTGTTAGTCATCTTCGTGGTGATGAAAACTGCATTCGGGGTGTCGTTGGTGAACTTCATATCGAAACTCCCCCAGGCAACTGTGGCCTCGAGGCCAGCTTGATATCTGGAGATATAGATTGAATGTGCTTGAGTGAATGTGCGTTCCATGCCCGCAAAGAACGCCGCTGTCCACATCGTGGTAGTTGCTGCCGACACACCTCCACCAAGTTCTTCGGCGAATACTCCACCTTCGCCGATTACGAAACCAACGGTGTAGCCATTTGCGATAGTTCGCTCCTTGATGGTGTCATTCATCGAAAAAGTTTCACCCGGCAGCAGTAGAGTTCCATTGATGCGCCGAGCTGCTTCTCCAATATTTTGTACCCGATAAGCAGCATAAGGAAACTGCTGCGTAAAGCTTGAGATCTTCTGGGTGATGCCAAGCTGCTGCGCTTGCTCGGTTGTCAGCATTGGATCCCTAGTGCCCATCGATACGGTAACGGATCGGTCCGGTGGTTGATTACCAATTACCGTGGCTACCTGCAGGGCTAACTCATCGTCCGAGATACCGGCACCGACCTGTGATGGCACCACTACCGGCTGCCTTCGAACGATTTCGAAGGTGGCATCACGGCCCGGGGTCTCAACAGCCTCGAGATCGCCGGCAATTGATTTATGTAAAATCGCGCCGTCAAGAATCGGCACCAGTTGGCCGCCTTCTTGGGTGAAAGTTAAGGCATCAGCAATGTCCGACGAATCAATGGTCGCGGTTATGTCGCCCGCCGCAACGTTGACTGGATTCGCTATCGCGGTACGCGCTAGGGCTTTTGCTTGCAGGGCCACGGCCTCCGACACCGCCGGGGGCACGTCTACCAACACCGCGGTAATCGGCTCGCGCTTTTGCATGAAAGCGACTTTCATTGCGTCTCCGGTCGCGGTTTGATCAAGTGCCAAACCATCGACACCCGGATTCAGTACCGGCTTGCGTTGAATCATTATCAAGGTGGGCTCGACCGCGGGTTGATCTATTGCGGTTGCGACCCCAGCGAGTTGGTCATCCAAGGCACTTTGGTCAATTGACGTGATCGGCTCGAGCTCGCGCTGGGTCATGAAATCGCTGATGAGTGTGATCGGGTTCCAGGTGCGACCTGTGGCCTGAGCGATTGTCGCCTCAGCATCAAATTTCAGCCCCGCGGCCTGCGGGTCAATGACGAAAAGGTGGTCAACAGTGCGCACTCTTAGTGGCTTGCGGGCCACCGCACCGATTGTTGAATTGAGTTTATCTATTGCTTCGGGACTGCTTAGACCGCTGATATCAACGCCTCCGACAGTGGTGCCAGATCGAAATCCATCGCCGGCGAGCACGATGGCGCCCAGATAAAGGGCGGCGACGGCAACCACGGTGCCCATGATGATGAATAAGGCCCGACGCGAGGCCTGCCAGGCTGAAGCCGGACGCTCATGCTCAGCCACGCGGACAACCCCTTACCGACCCAAGTTTGTAATTCAGAGTAGATGTGACCTTGATGGTAAGCGAAAGTTACAAGAAATCAAGGTAGGCGTGACCTTGATTCGGTTACTGGAAAAGTTGCCACCACCGAGCCGAGAACCACCCCGCCCAATAGGTAGACCCACTGGCGAGTTCCACCGGCGAGGGCCAGATCACCCGCTGGCGACTCGGTCGACATGACAACGGTGCCAGCAAGCCATCCTGCTAGCACCGCCCAGCCTCCGAACCGGGTTCGCACCAGCCAAGCGCCACCCCTAATCAACAGCAGCAATATCAGCAGCATTAAGGCCATCCCCCACGGGATAACCAACTGCCCCCACGGCCACGCGGTGACCCACCTAGCCGCCTGCACGAATGCGCCCACTAGCCCTACGGCGACACCGACCAAGAAAAGTGCGGCGAGCAGGAGCGCCCGGGTCACGTAGTGATACCTGCAAATAGGTCGGTTTCGGGCTGGGAGGACGACGTCGGGCCCATTGCCAGTCGGTAGTACTCCGTGCCGAAAGCTTCGGCGCCGACATTGTCAGCGAGGGCGAAGAAACCCCCACTGACATCAACCTGGGTGCCATGGGCGCGCAGTGCCGCCATCTTGGCCGGCAAGAACTCTGGGGCGACAATCATCGTGGTGACTAAATCGTCATCACAGGCGAACGGGATGTCATCCGGGTCCATCGACGCAAACTCCGAGTCACCGTGTTCAGAACCGGCCGCCTGCATCGCCTCGATACCGGCCCGAATAACACTCTTCGGGAATGCCGTCCAATAAACCTTGGTTACTTGCCAGGGCGCCCCAAGCTTTGGATCAAAAGTAGAGCTGGCGGCAAGCATGACCGCGTAATGCGTAATGCGGTGCGCCTGGATGTGATCTGGGTGGCCGTAGCCGCCAAAGTCGTCATAGGTAACAACTACTTGTGGCTGCACCTCGCGGATTACCCGCACCAACTCTGTCGCCGAGACCAATAAGTCGGTGCGCCAAAAGCAGTCGGGGTTGTCATTGCTCGCGGTGCCCACCATGCCCGAATCACGAAAGCGCCCGGGGCCCCCAAGGAGCCGCCAATCAGTTACTCCAAGTTCAGCCATCGCGGCACCTAGCTCAGTTTGCCGATGAGCCCCTAATAAGTCGTCCTGGTCGGCCGCCAAGTGGGCGAACTCCTCCAACAAGATCTCACCCTCCTCACCCAAAGTGCAGGTAACCAAGGTGACTTCGGCGCCTTCGGTCACGTACTTGGCCATGGTTACCCCGGTCCCGATGGTTTCGTCATCGGGATGGGCGTGAACCAGCATTAGGCGTCTACTCATCCCCGAAGATTAGTGGCCCATACCCGATGCGGCACGATGCGCAGGTGACTTCATCAGAATCCTTCCCAAGGCAAAAGGCGCGCACCCGAGGGTTTCAGCTTGGAAGACCCCGCGGCTTGAAAGTCGTTGGTGAGCGCGTGCTTTTCATCCGCAGTAGTAACGGGCTTGATCCGGCCGGCAGTCTTTGGCAACTTGATCTGAGCATTCAGCCACCCCTTGAGCAGTGCTTGGTTGATGCCGCCGCTTTACTGACGACCGGCGAACTCCCCGCTGCCGAGCTGGCACGGCGGGAACGCATGCGTGAAGTTACTTCAGGAATAACGCACTTCACCACGGATAAATCCGGAACGGTACTTGCTTTTGCGATCTCGGGTATTGCCTATGTGAGTGTGCTCGGCAGCACCGTTCACACCAGGGAGTTGACCACCCCGGGTGCGGTAATTGATCCCCGAGTAAGCCCGGATGGCCGGCATGTTGCCTTCGTGATTGACGGCTCGCTTTGGGTAGTCGCTGTGCACAACCTTGAAGCACAGCCTCGGTTACTTCGTGAGTCAACAACTGACACTGAAACCTGGGGCTTGGCTGATTTCATTGCAGCAGAAGAACTCGATCGTCTGCGCGGGTATTGGTGGCTCGCTGACAGCTCCGGGCTAATTGTTGAACGCGCAGACAATGCACCCGTTGGCATCCGCTGGATAAGTGACCCCGCCCAACCTGTCAATGATCCGGTTGCACACCGCTATCCCGCCGCCGGCGAACCTAATCCCACCGTCGAACTCTGGCTGATCCCCTTGGCTGGAGCGCATAAACAA
>JBAXHK010000171.1:0-4223 GCA_037138935.1 Actinomycetes bacterium | reverse complement strand
CTGTTCGGCGCGTTGATGACATTTATTTCCTCTTAACTGCTTTTTGTGTTGGACTGCGGACGTGGGGCGGGCTGCGGCGCTGATACAGGTGCAGGTTTAGTTGCAGCAACTGGTTGCTTAAGTGCTTGATTAGTTATCTTCTTAGGCTTGGTTTTTGTAGTTGGCTTGACTTTGGCTGGAGCCTTTGATTTGACTACCGCTGCGATAGACACGTTGCCGGTGGATGACTGTTGTATTTGGGTAGATGCCTCTACTAACTTGGCACGGTAGTCAACAAGTTTTTGCCGTTCTTGCTCAAGTTGCGCCGCGTAAGCATCCAAGTCGGCCTGGGTCATCCCACTGGAAGAAGTTGCGACAGTAAGTGCAGTTGTTTGAGCATTGTCATTTTGGCTCGAGGCGGCTAGATCAGACGCGGAGGCTTCCTCAGCGGCCCGTACTCCAAGGACTCCCACGACTCCGATGCAGGTTGCGGTGGCCAAGCTGGCAGACACAATCTTTGCGGTGGTTGAGTTGTGCCGGTGGTTTGGGCGGCGGATTGATTCTCCACTGGTTCTAGTCATGGCCTTGGTCCTCTCACTTGCTCTTTCGGTGGTTTCTGGTCTATTTACAATCTAGGGAACCCTTGGCCAAGGCTGCTCCAAGGTTAGGTAAAGGGCAGTTAAGGAAACTGGACCGAGTTAGTCCTCTTTGGAAAGCCTCAGCGCCAGCACCGGGCAGGCGCTGACGGCCCGCTTGGCCTCTCCAAGGAGCTCGTGCGGTACTTCCACGGTCAATCCGCCGCTGATAAAAACCGGAAACTCCCATTCATCTAGGGTGATCAACTCGGGTAAGACCTCAGCGCAGAAGCCATGTGCGTCGCACACCGTTGGGTCAAGACGTAATTTGCTGAGCCCAGGGCGAGGGTGATTCATTTGAAGTCCTTTCCTGCGCGGTTGACCGGCACAGCTCTGCCTTCAGGTATTGGTAATGCAAAGTGGTTGCTGCTCGCGCTGCAATGACCATTGGCATGATGGGCTACTTCCGCATGGAAAGTATGGATCCCGGTGCTGATAAAGCGCGCGGTCCCATCTGGGTGCTTGCAGCCACCGCGATTGACGATCAAAGCCAGCCGTTCGTTGAGCCGGTGGATGTCTTGGATTGAGCCTTCGCGGCCTGCCAGCGTGGCGAGATCGTCGGCGACCGTAGGTAGCCCGAATCGGCAGGGGCCACACTGTCCGGCACTCTCACCGGCCATCCACATCGCAACACGCGCCATTTCTTCCAGCGGGCAGTGTTGGCTTCCGAGTGCCAACAAAATACCGGCACCAATCACGCCGCCGGCCTCACGCACCGGATCAGGCGCCCACGTTGTTGTTTGCAGTGCCGTCGTTGATACCCACGCCCCGCCATAGCCACCGGTCAAAAAGCCCTGAATGCTACCGGTAACTCCACCGCAGCGGTTCAAGATGTCGGTTACTGGTGAGCCGGTAGCCACTTCAATTACACCAGGTTGTGCAACTGCGCCACCAACACTAACCAAGGTTGTCCCTGGTGCATCCGGAACGCCAGCACTGGCAAACCACGCCCCGCCATTGCGGGCTATTAATGCGATATGTGCAAGCGTTTCCGCATTTTGTACCAGTGTGGGTCGACCGTTCATGCCGCGCTGAAACGGTCGAGCGCCGTAAACCGGAGTCGCTTCTCCGTCGCCGGCCCAGTGGGTCAGTGCAGATTCTTCGCTAGCTACGTAACGGGCCGGTGGGGTTATCAATTCGACAGGGACTCGATCAATTCCACTGCGCTGTGCCAAGACTTCGTCAAGAATTGGGATAAGTGGTGAACCTCGATGAACCGCCAAGTACGCGTTAGATGCGCCAATAGTGGCTGCGGCAGCTTGAATGCCTTCGATCACCAAATGTGGTGAATGCGAAAGCAGAATTGCGTCCTTGCTGCTTGCGGGCTCGCCTTCCATGGCGTTTGCGATGACGACCGCTTTACGGCCGCTACTAAGGGCCTTACGAGCAGCAGCACTCTCAACCACGGCGTGCATCTTGCGAGCTGTGGGAAACCAGCCGCCCCCGCGCCCCCGCAGTCCGGATGCTGATATCTCGTCGATTAGTGACTCTGGCCGACCTTTTGTTGCCACCGCGACCCTAGGGGCTGGGCCGAAGTGGGCCTCATGTGCGCTAAGTGAGCGCATGTCGAGGGCCCGACCAGTAACTGGATCAGGGGGTAGCAGGCGCGGGGTGATCGAAGTCATGTAGCAATGGTTGCGGGTAGGTAGCGAAGTAACGGTCAACAGTTGGCAAAATTGCGGTAAAAATCCAAGTGGGGCTTCGTGGGTTCGGCCGCTTAGGAGGCGCTACGGTGGGTACTTCGAAGTTAATCCAAGGAGAATCCATGAGCAGCGTCATCGAATACACCATGCACGTTAAGCCCGGGCAATACGAAACTGTCATGGAGGCTTACGTGGATTTCGCTGATCGATTCGGCGAGAGTAATCCAACAGAAGACCTCATCTTGGTCACCGGTGACCCAACCGCCGGGGTAATCCGCGGTATCGGGGTGTTCACATCTGGCGATGAGGCACTTGATGTCGTGAGCGCCGGTATGTTTGTTGATTTTCGCGACAGTGTTGCCGATTTGCTGGCTGAGTTACCGGTGCGAGTTGACCTTGACTTGGTGCATGTTTTCGTTAAGTGACGGCGGGTTCAAATGATCGGCGCGGGATCATAAATGCGGCAACCGCTGCAATTAGAGCTAGTGCACCGGCTAAGAACCAGGCGGTTGAATAGTCGCCAAACTGTTCTCGGATGACGCTACTGGCGGACGCTGCGAATGCGGCACCGATCATGTGTGCGGCAAAGACCCAGCCGAAAATGATTGGGCCGCGCTCGCTGCCGTAGATCTCGCGGCACAAGGTTGCGGTCGGAGGCACTGTTGCAACCCAGTCGAGTCCGAACAAAATCATGACGACCACGATCGGTGGGTCAATATTTGGCCCGAGTAGTACCGGTAGAGCAATTAATGCGACTCCACGAAACCCGTAATAGATGCCGAGCAGTATCCGTGGGTTTACCCGGTCCGTTAACCACCCTGAACCCAGGGTGCCGATGATGTCGAAGATCCCAACGATTGCCAGCAGGCCAGCGGCGGTTGTCGCACCCATACCGTGGTCATGGGCGGCCGGTACGAAGTGTGTGCTGATAATGCCGTTGGTTGTCCACCCGCAGATGAAGAAAGTTCCGGCTAGCAGCCAGAAGGCGCGGGTCTTGGCAGCGAATGCAAGGGTTGACAGTGCAGTGTGAGCGGCGCTGAGTGCGCTATGGGTGGTGTTGGTTGTTAATTCCTCGGTAGTCACTACCTCACTTGAGCCAAATGGGCGCAATCCAATATCCGAGGGGCGATCTCGAATAACTATCCAGACAACAGGGATGAGCGCCAGGCACATCACGGCGATGCCCAGGCTCGCGTAGCGCCACCCTAAGTTGTTGATGATGTTAGACAGCAGCGGGAGGAACACCAAGGATCCGGTCGCCCAGGCAGCGCCGAGAATACCCATCACCAGCCCGCGATTTTTTGTGAACCAACGGTTAGCGACTATGGCACCAAAGACAAGTGCGGTGGAGCCGGTGCCGAGACCAACTAACACTCCCCAAAGCAACACAAGTTGCCAGGCTGCGTTCATGACAAGAGTGAGTCCGGTACCAAGGGCTATTAAGGAAAGCGCGAGTGCGGCAATATTTCGAATCCCGAAGCGCTCCATTAGTGCTGCGGCAAATGGTGCGGTTACTCCATAGAAAACAAGGTTTACCGAAACTGCGAGTGAGATTGCCGAACGCGACCAGCCGAAATCCTCTTCGAACGGGACGATGAGCAGGCCCACCGAGGAGCGAAAGGCAGCGGAGGCGAGGAGCACTAAAAAGGTGACGCCGGCTACCAGCCAAGCCCGGTGGATCCGCCTAGAAGCCTTGCCCGATACCGCAACGGAAGACATAGGCGGAGGCTACACGCGTTGCCAACTGGCATTATTGGAGCGTGCGCATCGAACTCCACCCGCTATCTGCCGATGAGATGATCGAGCTCTTCGAGTTTCCGAATGGACTTCGAATATACGAAGGCAAGGCTTTCAGTAATCCGCATCGGGTGTTGATGGATGACAGTGGGCCCTTACATTGGCGGGTACCACAAGTTAAAGCAGACCCTGGGGTAAATATTTGGTTCGTGCGTTGGATCGTGCTGCT
>JBAXHK010000170.1:0-4227 GCA_037138935.1 Actinomycetes bacterium | reverse complement strand
TCGCGATCTGCGACCCTCAAGTATGCGCAGCCGCACGCTGGCTTCAGTGCGCGAGAAGAACGCCAGCCGTGTCGCGAAGCTTTCGTCATCCCAAGCATCAGAGCCTGGCTGGTTTGCCCATTCAACGAAGACGTCTTTGCCGTCACCTGTCAGTGCATAAACCACCCGGGCACGCTTGGTGGTGGGGCCATCCACTGCACCGAGTTGCTCTATCCAGCCACGTGCCTGCAGTCGCCGTAAACACGGGTACAGGGAGCCATAGGAAAGCGCCCGGAAAGGACCAAGGATCTCGGCCAGCGCCTTACGCAGCGCGTAACCGTGTAGGGGCCCCTCAGACAGCACGCCTAGGGAGGCGAAATCCAGCAGATCGGTGCGGGCGGCCACGACCACACGATATATCGCTGCGATATATCATGTCAAATACAAGCCGCGGAACCTACATGTGTCGCGACATCGCTATTTGGCATTTTTGGCCAAGTGGATAACGGGTCAAATCACCGCCAGCAGCGACGAAAACGAAGTGCACTTGACGCCACCCGAACTCATGACGGCATGATTATGCTATTGACTTGAGTGTGGCCAGCGAAAAATAACCACGCAAAGGGACGTGACCATTCTCGGAGGCCAAGATGGATCAAGGTACGGTGCGGGAGTTCTTGCGGCCCTCTGAAAAGGACCCAACTTCGAGTTGGCGCACCGGCGATGTCTGGCTCGCGGGGGGTACGTTCCTCTTTTCCACACCACTGCCTGAAATCCGCCGCCTAGTGGACCTGACCTCCTTGGGATGGCCAAGCCTTACGGTCTCGCCCGAAGGCCTGGAAATTGCAGCTACCTGTCGCGTCACAGAACTGCATGCCTTCGTCCCCCCACCGCAGTGGCCCGCTGGGCCTTTCCTGAAAGAGGCCGTTGAATCATTTCTGGCCGGCTTCAAAATATGGAATACCGCGACGGTCGGCGGTAATATCTGCACCTCGCTGCCCGCATCACCGATGACAACTATGGCGGCAGCTCTTGGCGCCACGTTGCTCATCTGGAGCCCGGGTGGGAAACGTCGCACGACGACCATCCCCGACTTCATCCTCGGCGATCACGTCAACTCACTGCAGCCAGGCGAATTGCTTAGATCAATTTCCATTCCGAGCGAATCCCTAATGCGCCGCTACTCCTACCAGCGCTTCACCCTCACCAAGCACGGGCGCTCAAGTGAATTCCTGGTGGGTACCTCCGAAGCGCGCAGCAAAGACTTCGAGCTCACTATTACCGCAGCCACTTCCAGGCCCATTATCGTGAAATTCTCAGCTATGCCAGGCCCAGACGAATTACGCCAAGCAATTGATGAAACCGTGCGCGACGGGGACTACTTCGATGACCCGAACGGAACCCCGGCCCATCGCCGTCACATGACGTACTACTTGGCCGAGATGATCCGGTCCGATCTCAGCAAGGAGCTCCCATGACTTTCAACGTCAATGGCCATCACTTTAGTAGCTCGCCGGCTCCCGGCCAGTGCCTGCGAACTTTCTTGCGTGATCTAGGGCACCTGGGAGTAAAGAAGGGGTGCGACAGCGGTGACTGCGGTGCGTGCACCGTGTGGATCGACGGAGATCCCGTACATAGTTGCATCACCTCCGCCGAACAGATGCGCGGTCGAGAGGTCACTACTATCGAAGGCCTCGCCGATGGCACCTCACTGCATTCCATGCAAGAGCGTTTTCTAAAAGCGCCCGGCTTCCAGTGTGGGTTCTGCACCGCCGGCATGATCATGACTTGCGCGTCGCTCACAGATGAACAGCGCGCTGATCTTCCTGCCGCCCTTCGGGGAAGTCTTTGCCGCTGCACCGGATTCAGAGCGATCCACGATGCCATCGAGGGCGTCGCCCACGTCCAGACAGACGTATTGCCCGGCAAAGAGATAGGGGCGAGCGTGGGCGCCATCGAAGGCCACGGTGTAGTGACCGGGGCCGTGCAGTTCACCATGGACGACGTGCCGGCCGAAGCAGCGCATATCAAGGTAGTTCGCTCACCCCACTCACATGCTCGGGCCATCAATATCGAGACGAAAGAAGCCCGGGCAGTGCCCGGTGTGCTCG
Organism: Actinomycetes bacterium; assembly: GCA_037138935.1. Taxonomy (GTDB): domain Bacteria; phylum Actinomycetota; class Actinomycetes; order S36-B12; family S36-B12. The sequence continues at coordinate 2,137 of JBAXHK010000170.1, read as the reverse complement.
CGGTCTACACCTGGCAAGACGTGCCCCGCCGCGCGTTTACAACGGCCCTACATGAGGATCACCTCGTCGAACCCAATGACACCCTCTTGCTCGATCAGGTGGCGCGCTTTAAGGGCCAACGCATGGTGGCAGTTGTTGCCACCACGGCCGCTGCCGCCGAAGAAGGCTGCCGTCGCATCGTGATCGAATGGGAGGTGTTAGCAGCCGTACTCGACATCGAGGAGGCGATGATTGCGGGTGCGCCAGCCGTCCACGCCCGCGGCGAGGATGCGTGGATCTCGGATCCTGAGAAGAACATCCTCATTAGTATGTCCATGGGGAGAGGCGATGTAGCTGCGGCCCTAGAGGAAGCCGCGGTGGTGCACAAAGCCACTTACCGAACCCCACGCCAGTCACAGGCGCAGTTAGAGACACACGGCAGTGTCGCTTGGGTCGATGATCATGGCGTCACCCACGTACGCACCGCCACCCAGGCGCCCTTCATCTGCAAGGAGAAGCTCAGCTACTTGTTCGGTATCAGCCGCGACAAAATGCACGTCTTCACGGGTCGGGTCGGTGGCGGCTTCGGCGGCAAGCAGGAGATGCTCACCGAGGATCTTTGTGTGCTGGCCGCACTGGATTTGCGGATCCCCGTCCAATGGGAGTGGACCCGTGAGGAGGAGTTCATCGGGGGCACGACCCGTCATCCGGAGATCATTACGGTTGCACTCGGGGCCACCCGTGAGGGGGACCTCACCGCAATATCTGTCGACATCACCTCTAATACCGGCGCGTATGGCAACCACGGCGGTGAGACACTCGGCGCTGGATCTGCCTCCATCGCTTGGTACCGGTGCCGTAACAAGAGCTACAGCGGGCGGGCGGTCTACACCAACACCGTCCCCGCCGGTGCCATTAGGGGCTACGGCATGGCGCAACCGACTTTCGCGGTCGAATCGGCTATCGACGAGCTTGCGGCTCTGCTCGAGATGTCACCAATGGAGTTCCGTCGCCGAAACGCCGTCCAACCGGGAGACAACCTCGCTGTCAGCGGTGCACCGATTGATGAATGCCTTGGTAGTTACGGACTTGATCAATGTTTCGACATGGTGCAGGAAAAAATCGAGGCGGGTCCATCCTTGCCTGCACCCGCGGGCGAAGAGTGGTCAACAGGTGTCGGGTACGCAATGTCTATGTACGAGACGTCCCCGCCCACCGAGCACCGCTCCGAGGCATCCTTGGAGCTGTTGCCGGATGGGTCGTACCTAATTCGAGTCGGCACTTGTGAATTTGGCAATGGCACGACCACCAGTCACGTTCAGTTCGCGGCCGCGGCTTTGGGCACGTCAATGGATCGGGTGGCGATCCGACAAGGTGACACGGCCGAATCCGGTTGGGATACCGGCGCCTTCGCCCAGACAGGTCTTTTCGTGGCTGGACGGGCGGTTGCCTCTGCGGCCGAAGGGCTCCGCTCGCGCATCTTGGATTACGCCAGACGCCTGGCCGACCTTGGTGCTCATGGAGGTGAAGTGCAATTGCTCGCCGACTCAGTAATGATCGGTGACCGGCGGATTCCCCTAGATGAACTTTACCGGAGTGCCGATGCCGATGGCATTGCGTTGAGTCAGGCCCGCAAAGCATACGGTTCGCCGGTCAGCGTGGGCTTCAATGTCACCGGGGTGAGGCTTGCCGCTAACAGTGTTACGGGCGAGATCCGGCTTCTTCAGATTGCGCACGGGCTGGATGCCGGCACCGTCATCAATCCGCAACAGCTGCGCGGACAGGTTGAGGGCGGAGTTACAATGGGAATCGGTTTTGCCTTGACCGAGTGGTTCCAGATGGATGACCAGGGCAACATTCTCAATCCGGGCCTTCGGATGTACCGGATGCCCAATTACGCGGACGTCCCGCCTATCCAAGTCTGCTTCGCAAAAGACACCGATGCCATCGGCCCATTCGGGGCCAAGGGCTGCGCAGAATCCCCTATCGATCCGGTTGCGCCAGCGATCGCCAACGCGCTTGCGGACGCAACAGGTGTGCGGATCCGCGACCTGCCCCTCGTCCCCCCGCTCATCTTTGAGCGGCTGTACGATTCCTACCGAGTGAACCGTTAGGGCTTTCTTGCCGCTTCCTTATTTGTGAAGGAAGATGGTTCCTA